>JAICTW010000705.1 GCA_025936195.1 Flavisolibacter sp. | reverse complement strand
TGCGCACCGGTTGCTCTTAATGTTTGGGGAGCACCATAACAAACTATGGAATCTGCATCCACTTTTAATACAGGCAAGGGATAAATTTCGATGAGTTTGGTGGCGGTAAAACTACATCCATTGCTGCTCGTGCCAATCGCTTTTACCGTAAAATTGCCAGCTGAGGGATAGATTTGCGAAGCAGGATTTTTATCAGCAGAAACATTCCCATTTGCAAAATCCCATTTCCATGAAACAGAAGATGTATCGGGATTAGAAAGGATTCCTGCAAAAGTTATTGTAGCCGGTACACATGCTCCTTCGCTGCTTTTTATAGAAATTCTCGGACTTCTGTTTACCTGCACAGGAGTTGGATTTTTTATGGAATCAATACAACCTCTCTGTGTAGTAACGACAAGTGAAGTAGGATAAGTACCAGGACGAGTGTAAGAATGCGAAGGCTTTGAATCATGCGATGAAGTGCCGTCACCGAAATTCCAATAATAATTTCCAATCACATCGTTAGAAATACTGGTATTGGTAAAAGCGACTGAGCCAGAATCGCAAATTAAAGCACCGTTATGGTTGTAAGAAGCAGTAACTCCAAGGACGGTAATAGAATCGCTTCCTCTTATTGCCACCTGACATCCTTTTGCATCCTGCAGAATCATTTTTGGCAAATAATTTCCGCGTGTGAGGTAAGAGTGGGTTACATTCGAATCGGAAGTGGAAATGGTGTTTCCGTCATTAAAATCCCACACGAAAGAAATGTTCTTTTTAGTATGGGCTACAAAATTTGTTTTTAATGGATTACAACCTATTATATTGTTGTAGGTAAACGATCCCGAAGGTCCATCAACTCTTATACGTTGTGATTTTTGGGAAATGCAACCCCCGGGCCCGGTTACGGTAAGGACTGCATCAAATGTACCCGCACTGGAGTAAAAGTGAGAAGGGTTGCGTTCAGCAGAGGTGGTTCCATCACCAAAATTCCAGCTCCATTTAGAATAATTTTCAGAATTATTAGTAAAATTGGCAACCAGCGGAGGGCAGGTACCGACGGTATCACTCACTGTAAAATCCGCTTTGGGATCTCCTATTGTCAGATAATTTGTTTTTGAAACAGAACTGCTGCATCCATATTGATCTTTTAAAGAAAGGCTTACTTCATATGTTCCTTCTGTAGTATAAAGATGAACCGGATTTTTTGCAGAAGAAGTACTTCCGTCACCAAAATCCCATGTATAAGTCAAGCCAGGGCCAGAAGAAGAATTGACGAGATTTATTGGTTTACTGGTACACGAAAGCGTATCTGAAGAAAAAGCAGCTACTGGTTTTGAAACAATAATCATATCGGGCTTTTTCAATGTATCTGCACAGCCTTTGCTATCTGTTACCACTAATGAAACAGAATATTTTCCAGCAGCCGAATATGCATGATTAAAAGGAGAGCCGGTAAGGTTCTCGGTTTTTCCATCGCCCCAGTTCCAGGTATATTGCTGTATTGGATGCTGTCCATCGGGGTAGGAACTGTCTGAAAATTCAACTGTATTATTTAAACAAGTACCTGAAACTGCGCTTTGAAAACGGGCAGTAGGGCCGTTTATCTGCACTGCCAGAGGTTTGCTTAAAGTATCAGAACAGCCATAAATATCCTTTACAATCAATCTAACACCATATGCATTTGCTTTAGTATATTGATGAGACACCTTACTTCCCGATGCACTGATTCCATCACCAAAATTCCAGGTATAAGAGCTAATATTTTCAGGAATATTATTTATTGCTGAAAATGAAACTGCGGTATTTCTGCAGCTTTCAGGATTATTTACCTGGAAATTTGCAACCTCGTGAATGATCTTTACCGTATCCGCTTTTGTTTCTGAACAACCGGTTGATTGATTGGTCACGGTTAAGGAAACAATATAAGTTCCGGGATTGGGATATTCGTGAACAGGGTTTTTATCATTAGAAGTATTACCGTCGCCGAAATCCCAATGCCAATAATCTGCTCCAAGTGATTTATCCGTAAAAATTACTTTACTTGGAATAGAACAGGTTTTCGTATAGATAAACCGCGCAACAGGTGGGTTAATATGAATCTTGCCCTTGGAAGTAAGTGTATCAGGACATCCATCAT
>JAICTW010000366.1 GCA_025936195.1 Flavisolibacter sp. | reverse complement strand
GTATTGGCTAAAAACGCTCTTTCGTTCATGCCTTTCGAATTAGTGAAATGCAGTTGAAAAACATGTCCGCCGGTCTCAAGGTCAAACCCTATGGAAAGTGGATTGTGAAATCCCGCTACAGAATTCTGATTAGCTACATAATAATAATCCACATTAAAAGAAACCCTGTGACTTAATTTGATCCTTCCGCCGGCGCCAATGGCAAATAAATCATTCGGATCATTTACAGTAGGCACCAGGTTGCGATGAACTATAGAAGGCATTAGCTGAAGTGTCAGCGCTTCACTGAATTTTCTTCCAACAATAGCTTGTCCGTAATAAGCCACTCGTGATGAAAAATAATTTTTGCGTGTGGGATCGCTCCACTTTAATGTAGTTACAGTTGAACCGGCAATAGCTATTAATGAAAAAGGTGAAGCCTTTGGCCCGGTGGCCTGATGAATGATGCGGTACTTGACAAAACCATCCAACTCTTTATTGAAACTGCTGCGGCCAATGCCAACAGTCAAATCATCAGTGATGCCATAATCCAATCCTAAACGCACAGTTGCCGGACCATCTAATCCAAAAAATTCATAAGCGCCACCATTGATTCTGCCGAAACGGTGAAGAATGCGAAAGTCCAGAACTCCCGTGCGCAGCATTTCCATGCTGTGAGACATGATGACTCTTGAGGATTTGAAGGCGTTATAAACGTATTGTTTTTTAGGTTGGTCCTGGCCTACTAAGTTCAGCAGATCGGTTGAATCCTGTGCGAACATTCTTCCTTCAAGTACCAATAAAAAAAGCAGAAGGCATAGTTTGGTTTTCATTATCTGATTAACTCTTTAATGGTTCTAAGTTGCAATCCACAGTAATTTTAATACTGTTCGACACCTTGTCTTTTACAATAGAAGGTATCTTGATCCTGTAATCAGATATCAATACGTTGAAAGTGGAAGCAGCGTCTATTTTTCCGCCATCAATTTTTAAAGTTCCTGTAGTTTCAACAGGTTTTGTAACACCATGAATAGTTAGCTGGCCTTTTACTCTGGCCGTGTAGGTTCCGTCCTTTGTATAGTTGATGTCAGAATTATTGGTAATGGTTCCCTTGAATTCTGCTTTGGGGTATTTATCGCTTTCAATGTAGTTCCCATTAAAATGTTGCTGCATCAATTGCTTTTCAAATTCAAAGCCTCTCATCTGAACGGCAAATTGAATAGCTCCGCTTTTGGAATCCACTACGGCAGTAACCGTTTTGTTTTTTGCTTCAATTTCTTCAAGCGGTGCTTTGGAGTAAAACGTTATTTTACCGGTTTTTGTGTAGAATCTATCCTGGGCAAAGGATACGGACGCCGATAACACTAAAGCGAATGCTATGATCAGATTCTTTTTCAACATGTGGTTTTCTATTTTGTAAATAATTATTTTTTTTCCTTAACGCCGGCAGAGCGCAGTTCAACGGTAGTTCCCAAACTGGACAAAAGATCATCACCGCTGCTTGCATCATAGCCACTGCAAACACCTTGCACTATAGCTTCGGAACCTGTCTTTAATTTTCTATAGTCGTTCATGTGCCTTCTGTCAAATCCAACAGTTACTTCAGAGGCGCTGCCTTCTTCACCTAAAACAATGGAACCGGTGGTATCAATTCTTTTTACATTACCGGTTACTTCAACAATCTTGTTAATGTATTGCTTCCTTGCCGCGGCTGTGTCCTTGTTAAACGCTTCAATTAAGTCTTTTGCGCTGACAATAACGTCCGGTGTTTTGTTAACTACATCGGGAGTTTTTTGTTGGTACAGTTTATATGCATACCAGCCTCCAACCGCAATAACCAGAACAATTATTATAATGATCGTTGCTCTCATTGTTGAATTTTTAATTGCCAATCTGACGTTGGCTATCTTCCCCAAATCTAATTTATAGGAAAGGATGCGGCTGCTTTTTCCATGATAATCTTTTCCAAAACTTAGTTATTGGGAGCACCGGCATCAATCCATGCTTTCACTTTTTTAATATCACAGTCGTTCATTTTAGCGGCTCCGTCCGGCATGGGCACAAAGCCCGGAGAATGGGTAATGGCCCCATAGATTTTCCCATTATCCACTACAGCCTTAACATTTGTATAATTTTCAAGATTAATTCCTCCGCTTGGATTAACACCAACATGGCATCCAAGGCAGCCATAGTTATTTAAAATGCCTGTAATGGTGGAAGAATAGGTTGTGTTACTGGTATCGCAATTGTTGCCATACAAAAGATCTTCTTTGTCGTAGTAACAACCGCTGATAATGAAAGCGCCAAGAACAAGCAAAATGAAAATTTTTCTCTTCATAGAAACCTTTTTTGAAATGCCGCTTATTGGTACATTCTATTAAAAGAAAAGTAACCACCTGAAGCAGGCTTTCTTAAAAACGGTTTTGAAGAAAATAGGTTGCTTTATCAACGAACAGTTGATCCGTTTACAGCAATTGAATCCGGATTTACAAGGATCAATTTTCCATCGGGTTGTTCTGCTGTTAATATCATTCCCTGCGATTCAATGCCTCTCATTTTCCTTGGCGCCAGATTGGCTACAACGATCACTTGTTTATTGATCAAAGATTCCGGTGTAAAATGTTGAGCAATTCCTGAAACAATGATCCTGCTTTCAAATCCAAGATCTACCTGCAATTTCAAAAGCTTGTCCGCTTTCTGTACTTTTTCTGCTGTGGTGATTGTGCCGATGCGTAAATCCAGCTTTGCAAAATCATCATAAACGATCTCGGACTTAAGTGCTTCAAATGCTGCAACTTCTTCAGCCGGCTGGTTAGCGTTTGCCTGTTGTGATTTTGATGCTTCCAAACCTTTTTTCAATTTATCAATTTGATATTGTACTTCGGCATCATCAATTTTGCGGAATAATAATTCCGGTGCACGAAGTGAATAACCTACACTCAATAATTTTAATGAACCTGCATTTTCCCACTCCAGCATTTTATCCACCACCTTCATCATGTGCTGCATTTTCTTTGCAGTGTTGGGTAAGAATGGATTGATCAAAATAGCCAGGTTGGCGCAGAGCTGCAAGCAAAGGTGAAGGCAATTGTCAATTTGCACTTGTGCTTCTCCTTTTATTTTTCCGTCTTCATCAGTTTGTTTTGCCTTGATCCAGGGTTCTTTTTCCTGCATGTATTTATTGCCGCTTCTTGCCAAATCCATAACAGCGGTCATGGCTTCACGGAATTTGAATTCCTCAATGAAGTTTTCAACTTTTATTTTTGCTTGCTTGATTTCTTCAATTAATGCCTTGTCTTTTTCATCGGCAATATCATTATGAAATTTAGGAACTTTTCCGCCGGTTAGCTTATGCATCAGCACAAAAGTTCTGTTGACGAAATTTCCAAAAATGGCAACCAACTCTCCGTTCACCGCATCCTGAAAACCCTTCCATGTAAATTCGCTGTCCTTTGTTTCGGGTAAAATGGTAGTAAGATAAAAACGTAAAGCATCGGCCAGTTGCGGGCCTCCATTTTCTTTTTTAATGAAATCATCAATATAATCCTGCTGATCTAATTTCCAGTTGCGACTGGTGCTCATTTTATCACCTTCCAAATTCATGAACTCATTCGCCGGAACATTATCGGGAACAATATATCCATGCAAATGCAGCATTACAGGAAATATGATGCAGTGAAAAACAATATTGTCCTTGCCAACAAAATGAACAAGTTTCGTGTCTTTGTCCATCCAGTACGGCTGCCAATCCTTACCTGTATTCAGTGCCCACTGTTTGGTGGCGCTAATGTAACCGATAGGTGCATCAAACCAAACGTACAAAACTTTTCCTTCGGCATTTGGTAAAGGCACTTTTATACCCCAATCCAAATCCCTTGTTACGGCACGAGGTTGCAGGCCACCATCAATCCAGCTTTTGCATTGGCCAAGCACATTGGTCTTCCAATCGTTTTGATGTTCATTTAAGATCCAGTTGCGCAACCAGTTCTCATATTTGTTCAGCGGCAAATACCAGTGTTTGGTTTTTCTTTTTACGGGAGGCTTGCCACTTAAGGTGCTAACAGGATTAATCAATTCGTCAGGACTTAAAGATTTTCCGCAACGTTCGCACTGATCACCATAAGCATTTTCAAAACCACAGTTGGGACAAGTGCCTTTAATGTATCTGTCGGCCAAAAATGTTTTGGCTTCTTCATCATAATATTGTTCACT
>JAICTW010000830.1 GCA_025936195.1 Flavisolibacter sp. | reverse complement strand
TTTCATAAGCACGGACAAGTTGCTGCTGCAAGGGGCTGGCGTAATTTGCCAAAACCTGTCTTGTCACATCTACCAAATCAAACTGAAAACCATCGCTATTTTTACACGCCGGAATCGCTTTTATCATTTCATCCCAGGCAGGTAACAAATCTTTCGCGTCATAATTTAATTTTGTGTTAGCCCATTTTGTAGATGAATCAAAAGTAGGCCTCCCTTGTATGATAGATTCAGCACCATCCCGTTTATATTTATCTTCAGGAACGGTGTAAACTGTATTGCGCAAAATATCCCAGGCTTTTAATGCATGTACATCTTTAACTCCATACCGGTTCCGAATGTACTCCGGCAGCCATTTATCTAAGTTGATGCTTTTATTTCGCCACGTATTATCCGCCATTAATTCATACATCACAGGGTTTTGTTCGATGGCTTCCATTGTCAGCCCAATACCTTTCATCTTCCCACTATTCGGGTCATTTAGCGCTTTGGCAGGTCCAACAGCTACGGTTTCCATGCGGCCAAACAGATTTGTATTTCCTCCAAAATTATTCAGCATATTCCAAATCCAGGGTTTGCCATAAAAGGCATCTGTGCGTTTCCACACCGGTTCAATTTCTGTCGCCAGGTCTAAGACTATCATTTTATCATTCGCAACTGCCTTTAATAAAGCTTCCACTTGTGGCTGCTTCCAGAATTTTCTATCACTATAAAAAAGCCATCCCTGCATTACCCAAATCGCGGCGCTGTCCTCCTCTTTCATCCCATCATACACCTTTGCACTGAGATTGCTCAGATAGGATGGCTCATCAGAAGGTGGTTCATTTTCATTAAAAGTGTCGGCACTATACAAATGATCTGTGCCCAACATATCCGTTTGTTTTTTCAAAAAACGTTTGCCAAGTTCAGCAAAAAGAGAATCATGGGCATCAAGAATATAAGTGTCACCGAAGCCATTGTTCCAGTTGGTAGTTTTCAATTTTGCGGAAGGAAATTTCTTTTTAAAAGCTGCCGGCACATGTCCTGTAAATGCAGGAAGTACCGGTTTCATGCCCAATGTTCTTTCACGAGCAAGGATTTTCTTTTCAAGTTCAAAATGAGATTTCATCCAGTTCAAAGGCAACGGTCCTCCCCAGCCATCAAGATTGCCCATCCAAAACCAGGAAAAGTAAGAGGGCCCGCAGAAAAAATCTTTTAAATCATCATCGCTGAACCCCATGTCTTTATAAACAAGATACCATGTATATGCTTCGCCGGTTATCCCTAATGGCATATTGATTCCATGCAAAGCCATCCAATCAATTTCTTTTTCCCATCGGGGCCAATCCCACCAGCTCATGCTGTAATTGAAAGTGCAATAATTGAGGTAATACCGGTATTCATAAGGAGTGGCTTTATGAATTTTTTCTTTCGGCAAGGTCAAAGTAGCAGGTAATTTGAGATTGGTTCCATTCCAGGTTATTTGCGCATGGCAATAATTATTGAGATAATAATATAATGCAGACCCAATGGCTACG
>JAICTW010000673.1 GCA_025936195.1 Flavisolibacter sp. | reverse complement strand
TATCTGAGAAATAAAAAAGGCTGCTTGCTGGCCAACTTTAAGCCCGGTCGTGGTAACTATCCTGAAGATGGTGGTTTCTATACAGTGCGTGCCGATGCTTACTGGCCTAACGACTTCGGCCTGTATTGTATGTCAGGTAATGTGGCAGAATGGACTTCTTCTATTTATTACGAAGGCTCTTATACATTCCAACATGATATGAACCCCGATGTTCGATGGAATGCAAAAGATTCCGATCCTCCGAGAATGAAGCGTAAAGTAATTCGTGGCGGAAGCTGGAAAGACGTTGGGTACTATCTGCAAACGGGTACACGTACTTACGAATACCAGGATTCCACCAAGTCGTACATTGGCTTCCGTACTGTAATTGATTTACCTGCACCTTCCGGTCGTAAATAAGTCAACAAATAAAAATAAAGGAGGTTCGTGTAACCTCCTTTAAAAACCCTATTCGTTTAAAATCTTAATTCTTATAACCAACTATTCTTTTTAAAATCATCTTTTATGGCAGTAGCAATTCCTCCTAAAATTAGTAAGTACGTTGACGTAGCAGTTTCCTTTGGTGCCACACTCGTTATCTGGGGTGCATTAAGAAAAATCGTGCATGCTCCTGATGCCCAGTTATGGTTGTGGATCGGTTTAACTACAGAGGCTGTGATCTTTGCCCTCTATGGTGTTTTGTATTTGATTTATCCTATTGAATCTTCTGCAGGTCACAGTGAAGAAATAGCTTTTGACAGCAATAAAGGTGTGTTGAAATCAATGGACAAAGCTCTTTTGGAAGCTAATATAACGCCCGATCAATTAAACCGTTTGGGAGATAACTTCAAAAAATTGAACACTACCATTACCAATATGAATGACATTACTGATGTTGTTGCCGCTACCGGTGATTACACAGCTAAAACACGTGAAGTAACTACTGCTTTAGCACAAGTGAAAGATGCTTATGTAGGTGCTGCTAATTCAGTAGGTGCATTCAATTCAGCTTCTGAAGGCGCCAAACTTTTCCACGATCAAATTCAGGTATTGACAAAAAACCTTTCTTCTTTGAATACCATTTATGAATTGGAATTGCAGGAAAGCAACAACCATTTGAAAACTCTAAACGTGTTTTATGGTAAGCTGGCCGAAACTTCAAGTCTGATGGTTGGCACTGCTGATGATGCCAAGAAAGTTTCTGAGCAAGTTGCAGGACTGGCAGGCAACCTTACACGCCTGAACAATATTTACGGCAATATGCTTAGTGCTATGCAGGGCAGATAATAATTGATGCAGCACAACGTTAATAACCGATAACCAATATTCTTAAGCGACTAAATATTTTGAACCTATATGGCACTACCTAAAGAGCCACGGCAGAAGATGATCAACATTATGTATTTGGTGTTAACGGCATTGTTAGCATTGAATGTATCAGCGGAGATCCTCAATGCCTTTAAAACTGTGGACGACAGTTTAACAGCAACCAACAGCACAATCAACAGATCTACTGAGACCATTCTGAAATCACTGGAGGATAAGATGAGCGACCCGACTTCAAAGGTCAAGGCCGAGATCTGGTATCCTAAAGCCCAGAAGGCGCAGGAACTAAGTGCAGACATGTACAATTATATCAAGACCTTAAAAGATAAAATTTTAAAAGAAGCCGGTTTTAATCCTAATGCTAAAAACAAATTTGACTCCTCCTATGCGCTGGATAATTTAGATATTGCAACAAGAGTACTTGTTGAAGGAAAGGAGGGCAAAAAACTAAAAGAAAAACTTCAAAAGTATAAAAATGATTTATTGGCAATTGATCCTGAGATTGCAAAAGAGTTCCAAAACTCCTTGCAAATAAACCTGGCGCCGCCAAAAGTTCAGGATAAAACGAACAAAAACTGGGAAGAAGCTTACTTCCACATGGTGCCAACCGTTGCAGCGCTAACCATTTTAAGCAAATTTCAGAACGATGTAAAGACTTCTGAAAATAAAGTGGTTGCTTTCTGTCACCAGCAAGTGGGGCAGGTAGTTGTTCGCTTCGACAGGTTTGAACCGATCATTGGTCAAAGCACAAATTATGCGATGCCTGATCAAACGATTGAAATTAAAGCCGGTGTTGGTGCTTTTAGTAACCAGGCAAAACCTACGATTACAATTGGTGGCCAAACCCAACAGCTTAATGACAGCGGGTTTGTAAGGTATACGGCTAACGTTGGTTCTGCTTTAGGGTCCAGATCAATACCTGTTCATATAACTTATAAAGACCAGGACGGAAATGAAAAAGTGATTGACAGAGTGGTAAACTATACCGTAGGTCAGGCTAGTACGGCCATTGCCCTTCCGGAAATGAATGTTCTTTACATGGGTTATCCCAATCAAAGTACCGTTGC
>JAICTW010000579.1 GCA_025936195.1 Flavisolibacter sp. | reverse complement strand
GGAATGGAGTGTGGTTCCTGTTGATGCACAATTGCAGGAGAACATTGCAGGGAACTCGCAAATCGGTGTGGTGCTTAACCCCGGTGGTGATATGCGTGCAGATGACCTGGGCAGTCGTGATAAAATACAGAACGCGAAAGCATTGGTTTGGTATCCTGCAGAAACGGATGTGTCCATTCGTCCCGGATGGTTTTTTCATGAAAAAGAAAATGATAAAGTAAAAACACCGAAGGAACTCAATGATATTTATTTCAGTTCTGTAGGAAGAAATGGTGTGTTGCTTTTGAATATTCCGCCAAACAAAAAAGGTTTGATACAAACAGAAGATTCAATTCATTTGATGCAGTGGAGTGAAATGCGCAAAAGAACATTCAAAACAAATTTGGCTTCATCTGCATCTATAAAATTGAGCAGCGGAAACAATGCAAAAGCTTTGGTTGATGGTAAGTATGACACGTATTGGACAACCCCATCAGCTAAGGACAGCACCGCAGAAATTGTATTTACATTTACTCAGCAGCAAACACTTGATGTGTTGTTGTTACAGGAGAATATTAAAATAGGACAACGCATTGAAAAATTTATGGCTGAATACTGGAGCGGAAAAGAATGGATACAATTTACGGAGGGAACTACGGTAGGCTACAAACGATTGCTGCGCTTTTTGCCTGTCTCCACCAATAAAGTTCGGCTGACAATTTTATCATCAAGACTAAATCCAGCGTTGAGGGAAGTAGGTTTTTATAAGGCAGACAGTTGATGGTGACCTTTCAACTGATAAGCTCGTCATCATGAAAATCGTTCAACAGATTTTACCTGGTGTGTTGCTTTTATTGATAGTTTTCTATACAAAAACAGTCCAGGATTTTTATTCCTGCTACAAGACATTTTCTCATTAGCAAATATTCCAACTCTCCTTGCCGCTCAACCCGGTTTTGATGCTTTTTTAAAAACTTTTTCATTTTTTTATAAAAGTCCTTTAACTTTCGCAAATATTTGTAAAAGCTGCTAAATAGAGAAAATGCTGGACAAGCAAACCGCTTATAAGAGAAAGATCAAAAAAGCCTTGTACTTCGAAGGGAACCTTTCCTCTTCCGACCTGAGTTTACTTACGCAAAAAAGCCTGCCACTTACCATAAAGGTTTTGAACGAATTACTGGAAGAAAAGAAAGTAGTGGAAACCGGATATGCTATTTCCACCGGCGGCCGCCGCCCGCAAACCTATGCGCTGAAACCTGATTTGATGTACGTGGTTTCTGTAGCCATGGACCAATTGATCACCCGCATTGCTATTTTAAATATGCAGAACGAGTTTGTAGGCGAAGTGCAAAAGATTAAGCTGCCATTGGCCAACAATCCGAAAGCTCTTGAAACACTCACTCGTGAAATTGATCAATTCATTAAAAAATCCCGGATACCCAAATCAAAGATCGTAGGTATGGGTATTGGTATGCCCGGCTTTGTTGATGTAAACAAAGGCGTTAACCATACGTTCCTAAAATCGAAACCGGGGCATAGTGTTGTCAGTTATATTTCCTCTGTTATTGACCTCCCTGTTTTAATTGATAACGATTCCAGTTTAATTGCATTAGCTGAGTTTCGCCTTGGCGCGGCCAGGCACAAAAAAAATGTGATGGTCATTAATATCGGCTGGGGTGTGGGCTTGGGAATGATCGTTAACGGTGAATTGTTCCGTGGCGAAAATGGATTTGCCGGAGAGTTCAGCCACATTCCTCTTTTCACCAATAATAAATTATGCAGTTGCGGCAAGGCCGGTTGTTTGGAAACAGAAACTTCGCTGTTGGTGATTGCAGAAAAAGCAATAAAGGGTTTGAAGCAAGGAAGGGTTTCTGTTTTAAAAAATTTGTCTTTAGATCATGTGGAAGAAACTTTCAAAACCATCATTAATGCGGCTGTCAAAGGAGATAAGTTCGCTGTTGAATTATTATCAGAAGCCGGTTATAATATTGGTCGGGGCGTCGCTATTTTGATTCACCTGCTCAATCCTCAATTGGTGATCCTGAGCGGAAGAGGTTCTGCTGCCGGAAAGATCTGGATGGCTCCCATTCAACAAGCCATCAATGAGCATTGCATCCCAAAAATTTCCGAAAACACAAATGTTCAAATTTCATCGCTTGGTTACGAAGCCGAATTGATTGGTGCTGCCGCACTGGTAATGGAGCATTACGATGTTATTGATTTTGCACAAAATAAAAGCCGTAAAACAAAACAACCTGCATAGAACAGGTAAAACTTTTAATTTAAAAATTGTAACTGCAATGAAAAAAATGACAACACGATTCTTGCTTTGCCTGTTGCTGAGTTTTTCTGTGGTCATAGCAATGGCACAGCAAAAAAGAATTTCAGGGACAGTGAAGGACGACAAAGGCAATCCGGTTGCCGGAGCCACCTATCACATCAAGGGTACCAATATTAGCGGTGCCACTGATGACAATGGCAACTTCAGCGTTGAAGTGCCAAACGAAAATGCCGTTCTGGAATTTACTTCGGTCAATTTTAATGCTAAAGAAATAACTGTGGGCAACAGCAGTACATTGAACGTAGTGCTGGAGCCTGGAAACTCCAGCATGAATGAGGTAGTAGTTACAGCCCTGGGCATCCAAAAGCAAAAAAGATCTTTGGGATATTCTATTCAGGAAGTCAAAGGCTCCGCTTTGGTGGAATCAAGAGAAACCAATTTGGTGAATGATCTTTCAGGAAAGGTGGCAGGCTTGCAGGTGGTACGCTCGGGTAATGGTCCTGGAGGTTCATCACAGATTGTATTGCGTGGAAACAACTCACTAACAGGAATTTCACAACCTCTTATTGTTGTAGATGGTATTCCCAT
>JAICTW010000312.1 GCA_025936195.1 Flavisolibacter sp. | reverse complement strand
TGTTGGGCTGAGTGATCCCGTGAAAAACTTCTATTGGCCAAAGCCAGGAAGAAAACCAGGTGTCAAGAACGTCTTCATCCTGCTTGAGTGATGGACTATCAACCTTGAACTTTGAACTGAATTCCGTGCTTGCTTTTTCTTCTGTTTCTGCCACAACAAATCTTCCGCTTTCATCATACCATGCCGGAATTCTTTGTCCCCACCACAACTGGCGGCTAATGCACCAATCCTTTATATTCTCCAGCCAATATTTATACGTAGCCAGAAAACGTTCTTCCGGATGAATTTTTATTTCGCCACCGGTTACTGCACTCAGTGCTTTATCTGCAAGATCTCTCATCTTTACAAACCACTGTGTTGAAATGCGGGGCTCCACAACAGCGTTGGTCCTTTGCGAAAAACCAAGCCGTGTTTGATACTCTTCTTCTTTGATCAGTAAACCTTCTTCATTTAATTTTTCCACTGCTTTTTTTCTTGCTTCGAAGCGGTCCAGTCCAACAAATACTTCTGCTGCGGCACTTAGTGTTCCATCTTCATTTAATGTATCAATGGCGGAAAGATTGTGTTTCAATCCAAGATTGTAGTCGTTGATATCATGTGCCGGAGTCACTTTCAAGGCACCTGTACCAAAGGATGGATCAACATACTCATCGAAAATAACAGAAACTTCCCTGTTTACTAATGGAACAATGACCTTCTTTCCTTTCAAATGCTGGTAACGTTCATCATTGGGATTTACAGCAAGCGCCGTATCACCCATAATTGTTTCGGGACGTTGTGTGGCTATTGTAATGTATTCGTTGCTATCAGCCACTTTATACTTTATGTAATACAATTTTCCCTGCACATCTTTGTACTCCACTTCCTCATCGCTCAATGCTGTTTTAGCTGCAGGGTCCCAGTTGATCATTCTTGCACCACGGTAGATCATTCCTTTGTTATAAAGATCAACAAACACTTTGATCACCGCTTTGTAGTAATGATCGTCCATGGTAAAGGTTACGCGGTTCCAGTCAACACTGCACCCCAGTTTTTTTATTTGATGATAAATGATGCCGCCATATTTCTCTTTCCATTCAAATGCATAATTTAAAAATTCTTTCCGCGACAATTTATTTTTGTCTATGCCTTTTTCTTTCAGCAGTTGAACCACTTTAGCCTCAGTGGCAATGGAAGCATGATCGCTGCCGGGAACCCAGCAGGCATTGAAGCCACTCATTCTTGCCTTGCGCACCAATACATCCTGGACGGTTTCATTTAAGGTATGTCCCATGTGCAAAACGCCGGTAACATTGGGTGGGGGAATAACAATGGTGAACGGCTTTCTTTCATCGGGACTGCTGTTGAAATAACCTTTATCCAGCCAGTGCTGGTACCATTTTTCTTCTACGGACTTCGGTTCAAAATTTTTGGAAAGAGTAGTGCTCATGCTTACAACAAAATTGGTGTGCAAATTTACGCTCTGCACACCATCCGTTGGGATGAAAATTGCTTATTTACCTTCGTTCATTTTTTGCAACACTTCTTCGCAGATGTAGGTCTTGCCTTTCATTACTTCATAAATGGCTTTTACCATTTCTTCCTTTGAAGAGTTTTTCGTTACGTATCCTTTGGCGCCCAATTGCATGATGTTGCGGGCATAGCTGGGTTGGTTATTTACAGAAACACCGATGATCTTTACCTGGGGAGAGGTTTTTAAAATTTTGCGTGTGGCTTCAAATCCATTAATGGGTGCCATGTTAATGTCCATCAAAATTACATGAGGATGAGATGCAGCAGCTTCATTGATAGCTTCGATACCAGAGGAACATTCTTTAATAACATCTATACTTTTTTGATCGTGCAGCAACATTTTCCAGGTTTGCCTGATCAGATCGTGGTCATCAACAATGATCACCCGAATAGATTGATTTTGCATAGCGCAGTTGAATTAATCTATAGTACACACTGCAATTGACCTCCATTGCAAGGAATAATGATTTTGTGAATACTTCTTTGGCAAGCTCTTCACCTTGCCGAAAGCAATAGTCTTATCAAGCAAACAAACGTCAGGCCTGCACTATAAAAATATTATACCAGGCTAATTTTCGAAGTCTAACTGGCTGTTGTTGATGAAATTCACCAGGGCTGCTGCATTTTTGAGGTTGAGTTTTTTCAGGATGTTATAACGGTGCACCTCAACTGTTTTTACGGAAATGTTGAGACTATCGGCAATTTCCTTGGACGAAAAACCTTTTTTAATGAAGGCAATGATCTCGATCTCTCTCTGTGAAAGAGAATTCAATCCGCCTTGCTGGTCTTCACCACTGATCACCTGCTCTGATAAAATATTTTTGATTTCATCGCAAATGTATTTCCGGCCGTTTTGCACTTCCATAATGGCTTTAAACATTTCTTCCCTTGAGGAATTTTTGGTTACATAGCCCATGGCGCCTTTCTGTATCATTTTACGGGCATAGGTCGGTTGCGTATGAAGGGATACTCCCAATATTTTAGATCCCGGAGAAAATTTTCGGATCAGTTGTGTAGCTTCAATGCCATTCATGCCGGGTAAGTTAATATCCATAATAACTACATTCGGACGCAACTGTTTTGCCAGTTCAACGGCATCTTCTCCGCTACCGCTTTCTGCAATTACCTTAAATCGCGGGTCCGTGTTCAAAATAAAACTCCAGGTCTCTCGTACCAATGTGTGATCGTCGGCAATTAAAATCGTAATTTTTTCCATAGTCATTCGGAATTAAGTTGTTTGTTTATTGGGAAGTTGATAGTGATTGTACATCCGTTTTTAGGTTCGGCATTTATGGTATAAGTGCCATTGATCAGGTAAACCCTGTTCTGAATATTCTTTAAACCGGCACCCAGTTTTACTGATGAAGGATCAAAGCCGATGCCATCATCTTTTATGCTCACTTCTACCGTATCGTTCTGCAGCCGGAAGCTAATAACGACAATGGATGCGTGAGCATGTGTGATGGTATTGTTCAGTGCTTCCTGTATAATACGGAAGACAGCCAGCTTGTGGTTCTGATCAAGGTACAGGTCCAGTTCTTTTTCTGCTTCGAGACTTACGAAGAGTTTACGGGTAAGATTTATATTTTCTACAAGATCATTAATACAATCAATTAATCCCAGATCGCCAATGGTTGGGTCCATTAATGAGCGGGACAATTGCCTGATTTCATTGATAACGCTGATAATATTTTTGTTCGATTTTTGGATCAGTTCATCTTTTAGTTCGGCGTTGCTCAGTGCCAGGTCTAAGTAAAGCTTGGTGGTGGTTAATATCTGGTTCACGTTATCGTGCAGTTCTTTCCCAATTTCTGTTCTTTCCTGTTCCTGCGAGTCAACACTAGCCTGGTTGATGGCTTTTTGTTTTTCCAGCTCATTCTGCAATAATTCCTGTTCCAGTAATTTCCGGTCAGTAATATCCTGCATGGAACCGATCACGCGTATGGGTTTATGATTCTGGTCTCGGATGATGAATCCTCTGTCAAGCACATGGCTATAGCTGCCGTCTGCTTTAGCAAAGCGGTATTCTTCTTTCCATATTTCTGTTTCGGAATGGAACAGCGCTTTGTATAAACTGCGGTGCACCCGCTCACGATCGAAGGGATGAACAAGATCTTCCCATAAAGAAATAGAAACGTCCATTGGCTTATAGCCGAAAAGCTTTTGCAGCCCTTCGCCCCAATGCAGTTCGTTGGTAATAAGGTCCCAATCATAAATGGCATCGGACGTAGCGCGGCTTGCCAATAAAAACCGCTCATTACTTTTCCTTAGTTCTTCTTCGGCCTTGATTTTTGATGTAATATCATGCACTACCACTAATACTGCATTAATATCTGAGTTTCCCAACCTGTGTGTGGATACTTCAACATAAATGAGGTCACCATTCTTTTTAAAATGCCGGTGAATGGTTTTCAAATGCCCGAAGCTTTTACGGGTTTGAATCAAGGTCATTAGTTTTTCTACATCTTCCTCCGGCCTTATATTTTTTATGGTCATGGAAAGAAATTCTTCTTTTGAATAACCATAATGCTGAATAGCGGCGTCATTCACCGATAGAAACCGGAGTGTTTCCAAATCATAAGTCCACATGGGCAGCGGATTGCTGTAAAACAGAACCCTATATGTTTGCTCCGCAGCAATCTGTTTCGAAATATCGGTGTGGGTACCAATCATACGCAAAGGATTGCCCTCGTCATCCCTTGCAATCAACATTCCTCTTGCCAGTATCCATTTATAATTTCCGTCTTTGGCCTTTATGCGGTAGGTACTTTCATAAAAAGGATTGGTACTTGACAGGTGTTCGTCAATGGCATTATCCATTTTCTTTCTGTCTTCGGGGTGAATCATGGTTTCCCATTCTTCAATGGTTCCTTCAAGTTCATCTACAGCAAAGCCATATAACCTTTTGTAGGAGTCCGAATAAAAAACCTCACCTGTTTGAATATTCCAATCCCATACTCCCTGGTTACCACCTTCGAGTGCAAAACGCCAGCGTTCTTCAATTTCCTTGAGGGTTGCTTCGGCTTTTTTATTATTGGTAATATCACGTGTAACAACAAGGGCGGCAATAATTTCTCCTTTGTTGTTTCTGACCGGCTTAAAGCGGT
>JAICTW010000074.1 GCA_025936195.1 Flavisolibacter sp. | reverse complement strand
TGTATTGTGGGTAATGAAATAGGAGAACAGGCCGGCACATTGAAAAAAGTGTTTGACAGCGTAAGCAATGTCAATGTGCGCATGGTGTCCTTTGGTGGAAGCATTCACAATATTTCAATGCTGGTAAATGCTTCAGACAAAAAGCAGGTGTTGCAGCAATTGAATTCGGGATTGTTTGGCTTGAGTTAATGAATTTGCAAAAGTAATAAACAGAGCAGTGTAATGAGAGGGACGGTGATATTGTCAAATCCTCTTGTGCTGAGTAATTCTGTAATTGTTGCAATTAGAGTAATGGTTATACTGAGAATAAGAATTTGAGAAAAGGAGTCTTTAAAAATAATTCCATAGGCAATAGAAATGACTAAGGCTGATATGGCGAAACTTATGGAGCCTGCAATTGTTTTGCTGCCATTCATAAGCTTTCCGGATTTCATTCCTCTTTTTTTACCGCGCCATTCTGCTATAGTATCTGATACCGTTAATAAAGAAATGGGCAGGAAGAAAAGCAGTTCATTATTTTTTTGAGCTGCTACAAGAAAACAGATATAAATAGGAATCGGATAAATTACACTGCCAATGGACTTTCGTTCTGTTTGATGTATGGAAGGCAACCGGCGTTTGATATAAGTGAAAAGTAGTAAAAGGAAGGCTAACGAACATAAGATCAACACCCACCAGTGTGAGGAAAAAAATAAAGGAGCGCATAAAGCAAGAATGCCACCGCTGACATGAAGGAATTTTCTTGAGTTCTCTGAAGAAATTTTTAAAAGCCGGTAAAGTAAATGTGAAATGGCAATCAACAATAAAAATATACCCATGAAAATGACGGCATAGATTGTTTGTTGGCCCTTTAACATTGATTGTTTTCTTCCAAACAAAATACTATTAAATTGCAAGAATTATATTTTTGCTTTGATAACAACTGCTGAAAAATTCTGGACGATTCCCAACATTTTATCTCTTTACAGGATCATCATCTTCCCTTTTATTCTTTGGTTGATTTTTTCGGGCAATGAGAGTCTGTTTGCCATTTTCATCACTATGAGTTTGATTACAGACTTTCTCGACGGACTGATTGCCAGAACATTTAAAATGCAAACGAAAATTGGAGCTAAGCTGGATTCATGGGCTGACCTTGGTACTTACCTGCTTGCTTTTTTTGCGATTGGGTTGTTTAAATGGAAGGAGATACAACCGCATTCATTGATGTTGTATGTGTTCGGTGTAATTATGGTTCTTTCCTATGTTGTTGTTTTTTTGAAATTCAAAAGTTTGATCGGATTGCATACCTATATGTTTAAAAGCACAGGCTATTTACAGGGAGCTTTTATCATCAGTTTGTTTTTGTGGGGATTTTATTTGCTCCTTTACTATATCTGTCTCATTTGGGGAACACTGGCCTGCATCGAAGAGATCATTATCATTTCGATTTTAAAAGAGCCCAGGTCAAATGTCAAAGGATTGTACTGGATTTTGAAAAATAAAAATCACTGATGCAACTGGTTGTTTTCACCATCATCTTTTACATTATTGTCGGCGGGGTGGGAATGTACTTCGGCAATAAAAAGGTTGATACTATTGTTGCCGGACAAAGGTGGCTGAAATATGTTGTTTATATTTTGATCACAAGTTTTATTGTTATCTCGATTTGGTTTCAGTTCTTTTTGTTTGTTGCAGCCTTGATTGTTTTAGCTGGATATTATGAATTGGCACGCACCTTTTCTTCCAATAAAAAGTTCCTGTTTGCTTTAGTTGTTTATTCAATCCTTGCTGCAGGATTTATTTTCTATGCAGTGAAATTTAGGAGGGAATTTCAATTCTTCATTTATCTGCAAATATTAGCTTTTGATGCTTTTAGTCAGGTAATAGGACAATTGATTGGGAAAACACCAATTGCTCCAAAGATCAGCCCAACAAAAACCTTGGAAGGATTTTTAGGCGGTGTGTTTTTTTGTATTCTTTCATCATTGTTAATGGGCAGTTGGATGAATATTTTAATTCTTCCGGCAATTGTTTTTGGATTATTCACATCAGTTACAGGATTTGCCGGAGATATGCTTGCTTCTTTTTATAAACGTGTTGCAGGAATTAAGGACTATAGTAATTTACTTCCGGGCCAGGGTGGTTTTCTCGACAGATTTGATAGTTTCATGATGTCGGCATTTTGTTACAGCATTGGTTATCTAATTGTACCAAACTTATTTCCATGATTTTTGGCGTATGAGCAGGTCAGCGAAAAATATTTATTGCATCAGCGGATTAGGTGCGGATGAAAGGGCCTTCGAGAGATTAAGTATTTCCGGATGTTCTCTGCAATGTTTGAAATGGATTGCTCCGTTGCACAACGAAAACTTATCGTCTTACGCAAAAAGAATGTCAGGGCAGATCGAAGGAGATAGTCCTATCATCATAGGCCTTTCATTTGGTGGAATGATCGCCATTGAAATGGCTAAACAGATTTCGATTGACAAACTTATTCTTATCTCCACTGTAAAAACTTATAAAGAAATTCCGAAGTGGATGCGGATATCAGGCGCATTAAACTTGCATAAATTAATTCCGATAAGATCAAATCGTCTTACTGAAAGAGCTGATGATAGAAGAATGGGAATCGAAACGCCGGAAGAAAAATTGTTTGTTGAGCATTACAGGAAAAAAGCGAATCAAAAATATGTGAACTGGGCTGTGGACCAGATATTGAATTGGAAAAACAACTGGATGCCGGCAAATTCATTTCACATTCATGGAGACAAAGACCGGATGTTCCCGTTGAAAAACATTCGAGCCACACATGTTATCAGGGACGGCACACATATCATGGTGCTAAACAGGGCGGCCGAAATTAATAACTGCATTGAACAAATACTTATCAATAATTCCTGACTATTTTATTTCAAATACCAAAGCTATGCAAGTTGAGAAAACAACCGTAACTACTAACGCGGTTGATACTAATGAAGAATACATTGTACCGCAGAACACAAAAAAAGAACAAAGGCCGTTTTGATAGCTTTTTGTTACCGTAAATAAGCCGCCCGGCTTGTGTTCGGGTCTCCTTCTTACCGGTAAGGTCTGGATAGGCTTTTCCACAACAAACTGCTGTCACCATAACTCAAAAAACGGTAATCATTTTCCAAAGCATGCTGATAAACTTTTCTCCAGTCTTCTCCAATAAAAGCACTGACCAATAACAGTAATGTTGATTGTGGTTGATGAAAGTTTGTAAGGATTGCATCCGGGATCCTAAAATTATATCCGGGCACAATGATCAAACCGGTTTGACAGTGCAATTCGGTTTGATGATTTTCTTTCAGCCAATCAATTAATGCAGTTACACTTTCTTCAACAGAAATGTTCGGATAATTTTTTTCAAGTTCATAAGCTTCCCATTGTTGTAATGTCCATTCCTCTTTTATCAAATCATTTTTCAATTTTACGCCTAGCCAGTAAACGGTTTCGAGTGTTCGTAAAGAAGTAGTGCCAACAGCAATAATTTTTTTCGATGAGATGAGTTTCTTTAATACTTCAACAGAAACAGCAAATGGTTCTTTGTGCATTTCATGTTCGGCAACAGTTTCTGTTTTTACCGGCTTGAAAGTTCCTGCGCCTACATGCAAAGTGATGTAGGCTGCATCAATATTTTTCTCCGATAGATTTTGAAAAACAGTTTCAGTAAAATGCAAAGCTGCAGTTGGTGCAGCAACGGATCCTTCCTGTTTACTGAAAATAGTTTGATACCGTTCTTTGTCTTCTTCTGTTGCATTCCGTTTAATGTAAGGAGGGAGAGGAATGGCGCCGGCGGCATGTAGAACCTCTGCAAAGGAATGATGTGACTGCCAGAAGAATTCAATAATGAAACTGTCAGTCTGTTTGCTGATGTATTTTGCATTTAGCAAAATGGCTTCACCAGCAATCAAAATTTTCTTCTGTAAGACTTGTCCTGCTTTCCATTTGGAAGCACCACCGATCAAACACCACCATTGCACTTTTTTGGTCGAGCTTAATGCCCGTTCAATGCTTTGCTGAAAAGGTTCCAGACAAAAAATTTCGATCACGCCTCCGGTTGGTTTTTGAAACAAAATTCTTGCTTCAATAACCCTTGTATTGTTTAAGATGAGAGTGCTTTTTTCCGGAAGACGATTCTGTAAATTGAAGAATTGATCATCTGTGATCGTTCCATTTTTATAGATCAAAAGTTTCGATTGATCTCTTTTTTTTAAAGGAAACTCTGCAATTTTTTCCGGCGGTAGGTTGTAATCATAATCTTTAATGAATATGTTTTGGGCTTCTGTTTTCATGCAACTAACTGTAGCATTTTAGGTTCAAATTCAAAGTAATCCACAGCATTTTTGGGTTTTCCACAGCTCATTCACACAAAAAGACTTTAAAAAAGTTTTTCTGCCCTGAAATATGCGCCTGTTGGGCTTTTCCATAGGTTTTGCCGTGTGGAAAAATTAAACAGTCGAAAAAGACTGTACAAAAGTGGGAAAAAGTGTTATTTTGTGTCAATCTAAGCCATCATTCCCCAATCCATTGAAAATGACAGGTTTCTTAGGCGAATTTGAATCAACTCTGGACGCAAAAGGTCGCTTTCTCCTCCCGGCTGGCTTGAAAAAGCAATTGCCGGAAGGCGAAAATACACGATTTGTTATCAACAGAGGTTTTGAAAAATGCCTGACCCTGTATCCCACTAAAAGTTGGGAGCCACTCTTTGCCAGACTTAGCACTTTGAATGATTTTGACCCAAAGGTCCGCGAGTTCAGAAGGTTTTTTCTGAACGGCGCTACCGAAGTAGAACTCGATTCGGCAGGCCGCCTTTTGTTGCCGCCGAACCTGAAAGAATATGCGGGGTTGGAAAAAGACATCGTACTGGCCTCGGCAGTTGATAAAATTGAAATCTGGTCCGTTGAAAACTACAAGAAGTTCTTTGAATCATATTCACCCGAAGACTTTAGCACTATTGCCCAGCAGGTAATGGCGAAGGGAGATGATCAGAAATAGATTGGAATGAAAAAAACGCACAAAGACGGAAAACATTCTTCTGAAGAAACACATGAAGACGTCCAATCGTATCACATTCCTGTTTTGCTGAACGAGGTTATCGAAAACCTCAACATTAAACCTGATGGCATTTATGTGGATGGCACATTCGGAGGTGGTGGGCACAGTAAAGCGATCCTTCAACGCTTAAATCAGAATGGGAAGTTGATCGCTTTCGATCAGGATGAAGATGCCAAACGAAATATTCCAAATGATGATCGTGTGCTTTTTGTTCCAAACAATTTCCGTTATCTGAAACGCTTTCTCCGGTTAAATGGAATTGACGAAGTAGATGGGATTTTGGCTGATCTCGGTGTAAGCAGTTACCAGTTCGATGAAGCAGAAAGGGGTTTCTCCATTCGTTTTGATGCTGCACTGGATATGCGCATGGACCAGCGACAGACAAAAAGAGCCGCTGATGTTTTGAACGAGTATTCCGAACATCAATTGCACAAAATGTTTGAACAATACGGCGAAGTGACAAATTCCAAAACACTGGCAAAAACAATTGTTGAAGCAAGAAGAACATCGCCAATAAAAACGATTGAAAATCTAAAGAATGTTTTAAGTCCGATTGTCAAAGGAAATCCAAACAAATATTTAGCGCAGGTCTTCCAGGCTTTGAGAATTGAGGTGAATGATGAACTGGGTGCATTGAAAGAAATGTTGGAGCAATCGCCATCCGTTTTAAAACAAGGTGGCCGCATTGCGGTGATCACGTTTCATTCTATTGAAGATCGTATTGTGAAAACTTTTTTTAAAGACAACAGTTTCGAAGCACCCGATGAAAATCCGTTTGAAACAATGGAACGAATAAAAGTTCTGAAGGCTGTATATAAAAAACCCATTGTTGCAACAAACGAAGAAATTAAAAACAATTCCAGGGCCCGCAGTGCAAAGCTTCGGGTTGCTGAAAAAATATAGAATAGAGAACTGGTATGGAATCCAATAACAGGAAAGAAAAAACTAAGGCGTATCACTTGAAACGGTTGCTGAATTACAAAGCAGTCGTTAGGCAAATTCCTTTCTTTTTATTTCTGGCATTTCTGGCAGTGATCTATATCTACAATGGTCATGTGGCGGATAAAACCATCCGCAACATTACCAAAACAAACAACGAATTAAAAGAATTACAGTTTGAGTATAAAGATGTGCAGGGCGATGTGTTGAAGCGAAGCAAACAAAGTGAATTGATTCAGGCAGTACAACCATTGGGATTGCGGGAACTAACAACACCACCGGTTGTATTAATTGACAGTAGCGAAACAAAATAATAAACCAATAACACCAATTGTCGAAGTGGATGTAAAACGCGACATACTTTGGAGAGTCTATCTGAGCTTCCTTGGCGTTGTGCTATTGAGCTTTATTGTACTGGGCCGTGCCGTTTACATTCAACGTGTGCAAGGAAATTATTGGAGAAACATGTCCGACAGCATGCATCAAAAATTCATTACCATTGATGCGGAAAGAGGAACCATCTACAGTGAAGATGGTGAAATGCTCAGTACTTCTGTTCCTTATTTTGATATTTACATGGACTTCGGCGCTGATGGTCTTCGCGAAAAAAACGGAAAGAGGTTTAAAGAAAATATTGATTCCTTCTCTATTTCTTTATCCAAATTCTTTGGTGAGAAATCTTCTTCTGAATACAAAAAGGAATTGAAGAAAGCTTATGCAGACGAAGACCGCTATTATCTTCTGCACAAAGCTTTATCCTTTGAACAATACAAACAGTTCAGAAATTTTCCTTTGGTAAGATTAGGCCGCAATAGAAGTGGAGTTATTGCTGAAGTGCAAAGCAAACGTCTCAACCCTTTTGGTTTGCTGGCAAAAAGAACGATTGGTTTGGCAAGAGACAATGCACAGAATGTTGGCCTCGAAAGAACCTACGATAGCTTGCTGAAAGGCACTACAGGAAAGCGTTTGGTGCGTTTCATTGCAGGCGGTGCCGCCGTTCCGGTTGATGGCTATGAAATTGATCCGGAGAATGGAAAGGATATCATTACAACACTGGACATTCAAATGCAGGACATTGTTGAATCGGCATTGATGAAGATGTTGGTTCAAAGCGAAGCACAATACGGAACGGCCATTGTGATGGAAACAAGAACAGGCAAGATCAAAGCCATTGCCAATCTTGGTGGTGATAAAGAAGGCAATTATAACGAATCGTTGAATTATGCTTTGCAGGCAACCGAGCCGGGATCAACAATTAAGCTGGCAACCTTATTAGCTGTTTTAGATCATGGCACAAGCACCATCAATGACTTAGTGAACATCGGTTCAACCGGCAGCGCTTATGTGGGTGTTCGTAATGTAACAGATGATGAACGTTCCGATAAACCTTTGCTTACGCTTCGCGAATGTTTTGCACGCAGCTCCAATGTGGGCATGAGCATGGTGGCTTACAAAGCATTTGCAAATCAACCTGATCTCTTCAAAAATTATTTACACAAGCTGCATCTCGATAAAAAAACCGGAATTGATTTAGTAGGCGAAGGTGCGCCGGTGTTGCCAAAATTAAAACGGAATAAAGAAGGCTTACATGCCATGGTTACAGCCAGCTTTGGTTATGCCATTCAGGTTACGCCATTACAAACATTAATGCTGTACAATGCTATTGCCAATGATGGCAAGATGATGAAACCTTACTTGGTGAATAGTATTAAAAGCAGCGGCATCACTGTAAAGGAATTTTCTCCGGCAGTTATAGATGAACAGCTTGTAAAACCACAGATTGTGAAGAATGCAAAGATCTGTATGGAGTCGGTAGTTACTGAAGGAACAGCGAAAGATGTGTTCAAGGACTTTTCATTTCCAGTTGCCGGCAAAACCGGGACAGCACACGTTGCAGATGGTGTTCACGGCTATGGTGATGGAATTTACCAGGCAACCTTCGTCGGCTATTTTCCTGCCAATGCACCTGAGTACAGCTGCATTGTAGTGATCAAAACAAAGCCACATGCTGCTATACATTTCGGAGCGCAACTGGCTGCTCCTGTGTTCAGGGAAATTGCTGCAAAGCTGTATGCGCAATATGTTCAGGGCAAAAAAATAATGCCTTTGCAATTGGCAAAGGACAGCTCCTCTTATCAATATGCCGGTTATACAACTGATGTAAGAAATGTATTCGATCAATTGAATGTAAAGCCTGTTGATTCTTCCAATAAGAATGGATGGAGCTGGATTTATAGCAATAATTACCAGCCTGTAATGAAAGCAGAAGCCATTTCAAAAAATGCAATGCCTGATGTAAAAGATATGACCATAAAAGATGCTTTGTATTTACTGGAGAATATGAGCGTGAAGGAGATTACCAAAGGAAGAGGAAAAGTAGTAGCACAGGATATTTTACCTGGAACACCGGTGACAAAAAATCAAAATATTACCCTGTTATTAAATTAAGTGAAGAAATTATC
>JAICTW010000371.1 GCA_025936195.1 Flavisolibacter sp. | reverse complement strand
TTAGCTATGGAGGGCACGAAAATATTTTTTGCCGCACACAGCAACCAGCAAAAAAGTCAACCTTATTCAGGATGAATTATCTTAGTCAACCAATAACAGGATTAACTAACCAAAACAATCAACTTTTTTCAGGACGGGTCATTTGTTTATCATCTGCAGTTCGGTGTGACGAATAAGGCCCAGCAACAAAATAAACAATGAGCTTTTGTATCTTTAATCAGCAGCGGTATTGTGCAGACGGAACACAGAATGCCGCCACATCGCCAGTGCTTCAACGTTACCTGCCACTCAATTACAAACATGCATAGGAAGAACATTAATATAAACGGATTAAACATTTCCATACTTGACAACGAAAAGCAAGGAGCAACACTTATTTGTCTGCATGGACATTTTGGTACGGCATCTAATTTGTCTTTCATGGACAATTTATTCACAGGCAGAGTAATTATCCCAGATTTAAGAGGACACGGATTAAGTGATCACGCCAGATCATACACACTTCCAGAATATCTTGGCGACTTGGAGGAGATAATTTCTATCTTAAATATTTACAATCCGACGATACTTGGACATTCATTAGGTGGAATAATCGCAATGAGTTACGAAGCAAAACACCAAAATTGCAAGATGCTTATTATTGAAGACATTGGAACAGAAGTAAATGATTCAAATGAGTTTTTAATTGGTTTCGCAAAAACATTTTCTTCGATTTATGAAGTTGACAAGACGTTTAAAGATAAGTTAGGTCGCCCGGTTTCAAACTATTTTATAGAAAGCTTGAATTACGAGTGCAATTCCTGGAAATTCAGATTTGACTATGAAGACATGATAAACTCTCAGAAAAATATTAATGGAACTTATTGGAACGAATGGAAAAGTATCAGATGCCCTGTTTTGATTATGAGAGGTGAAAAAAGTTGGGCAACTAAGAGAGAAAACATAGAAGAAATGATTAAACAAAATAATAGAGCCCAACTTATTTCCTATCCAAATGCAGGACACGGAATTCATGATGATGAACGACAAAAATTTACAGATGACTTCAAAACATTTATTCAACTAAACGGCAGGTGACATTATATTTTCACGCCGCTGTTGGTGCTCCTTTTAGCTTTGTGCCCGGCTCACCAACACTGTATTCAGGACTCAATCACAAGCGTAAGCCATCCAAAGCTTAAAGAATTACGTTGCTATATTTCTGTTCCATCAGTTCCTTTAAAATGACCGCATGTGTGAGTTCATTGTTCTTTGTAGCATACAATAAAGTGATCATCTTTTTATCTTCTTGATTTTCTATGAACTCCTCAAGCACATTGCTTTCTTTCAATTCCATTTTGTATTTCTTGCGGAACTCTTCCCAGCGATCAGGATCATGATCAAACCATTTTCGTAAATCGGTTGAAGGTGAAGCTCCTTTGCCCATTCGTCTAAATCAGCATCTTCTTTTTTAATCCCCTGGCCAAAGCGGGATTCATCCGATTTTAATGGTTTGCCATAAACTCTTTTTGTTTGTATCTGAGGCATGTGTTTATGCTTCAATGGCTGGCAGGAAATCAAAATTCAAAAGTGGAAAGGAAACTCCCTTCATCAAATGCGATTTGAATTTTTGATCAGTCGCTCAACCCGTGAATAGGCACAGGAAAAATAAAATCTTCCACTACAGTGTGCCCGGCTTTTTTGACATGCCTTTCGTATTTTTCAAAGCTTCTGAGCAGTTTGCGGGCATAGTCCGGATCAAGCTTTCCTAAAATAGGATACACTTTATTGATCTCCTGTTTGAGTACACCGCATCCGTTAGCATTAAGCGGACTGTACTCCTTTACCACCGCTTCAAATTGTTCTTTAAAATTTTTCTCCACCTCCACATAAAAAGGAATCAGTGAAGGATTTGCGGTGAAGGGCTTTAGGTGCGCCAGTTTGATGGCATCTGCTTTCTGGTGCCTGTTGATTTCGTTGTAAGAGCATGAGGCAAGTACAGATAACAAAACCGGAGCCTTTAATAAAAGACCTCTTTCTTCAATGGTTAAGTTTTCAAGTTGCTTGATCATAAAATGGAATTTAAGCTTTCATTGTATTAACATCGGTTGGCAATAAAAAATTCCTGAACACATTCAGGAGGAACTTTTTTATTGCCATATTGCAAATACACCAAGGCCTTGAATACGATAATGTATTTGACGTTCTTAAAATGGAATTACAGTAGTGGCTTTAACTAACGAAGGTTCTTATCAAAGATATGCAATAATGGGGAGGTTTGTTCTTTGTTGCAGATCAGTTATTCAGTGGCAGCCAGGTAAGATCTTTATATCAGCACAAACGAAGAGCTATTTGCTTTTGACCCAAAACTCATCAGCATAATCGTCCTGCAAAAGAGGTTCTTCTTTTAATTGGGCACCGATAGTTTCCAGTTGCGCTTCCGTTAAAACATTTTCAAGGTGAGGGAATAATTCTCTTTCTTCATACCGCACATGTGCATCCACCAAATCGGCAAGTGTGGTTAGTTGTTTGGATGCTTCTTCTCCTGTTGATGTTTTCAATAAATCTATCTGCTCTTTTATTTGCCTGTGATCTTCTATTGCCTTTTGCACTTCAGCATCTTTAACCGGAGCAAACAAAATATCTTCTTCTTCACGAAAATGGTCCTGCATATCTCTTTGCCAGAAATACTGTACATATTTTTTGATGCGCTCCACATCTGCTTCATGTTTCAGTCCCTGCCTTATCTTCCACGAAAACAAAAGTGTGAAGTGATGATCTTTTGAAAGCTGAAGGATGTGCTTGTTCCGTTTAATGGGTTTGGCTTCCATAATTATTTTTTTGAGTTTTCATGTTGCTGATGAAGTTTTTGCACCAGGGCATTGGAACCTTCATCAGCATAAGGGCCATAAGCATTTACCAAAATTCCCTTCTCTCCATATCTGGACGAAGAGATTGCATAAACAACAGCCTCATCATCGGGATTGGACTCTCCTTCAAAGCGATAGACCGCATCAATCTCAAATTCATCCGGAGATAGAATGGTGTTGGTTTTATGACAGGTCAGACATTCCTGATTCATGTTAAAATCCATCGTATAGCCTTCTTTCTTCAAGCCTTCAATGGTTTGCGATAAGGTTCCGAAACTTTTTTTCATAACAGATCAATTAAGCGAATTCTTCTTCAGGTTAACACAGCCCTTTTTACTTCATCAATTTTTTTGCCGTAATTTTTTTCATTACAGCAAATTCATAAAGCCTGTTTTGCGCCGGTACTCAATTTTCAGTTCAAACATTTCAGCCATTCTGCTTCCGCGCCATTTGGCTTCTTCTGCTTTCTCCCCAACAAACAATTCATCAACTGTTTTGTAAAAAAGCTCCAGCCATTTTTCAAAATGTAAATGCTTTACAGGTAAAATGGCATGAGGAGGGAACGGTGCTCCGAAATACGTATGTTCATCAAGCAAAACCGTTTGCCAGAAGCGGTACATTTTTTCCAAATGCTCAGGCCACCGGTCCTGAATACGTTCATTAAAAATATGGGCCAGGGTTTCGTCTTCTCTTACTTTTCCGTAAAATGTATTGACTAAAAGTTTTACGTCCTCAAGATTTAAAATATCGTGCTGCTGCATAAATTATTTTTAAATAAAATCAGGTAACGGTACTTTCTCTTTTTTTCTACCATCATCAACAATGGATGATTCGATGCCTGCTAAAATATTTCCAACCTGCTCTTTTGCGCTGTGCAAAGAATTGCCAAATGCGTGGTTACCCGGCGAAACAGCAGCGCTAAGATTTTGATAATAAGAAATACCCTTCAAAAGATTTTGACAAAACCCTTCATAATATTTTTTCTTTTTGGCGTCGGGCTTTGCATCACTTTCCATTTCCTCTTTCAGGTAATTGATGTATAAGTTCAATTCGGCAATAAACATGTGCGGCCTGTTGCCATCTTCCATAATGTTGGTACGTGCATAAATATGGTCTGTCATCGTCTGCAGCGAAACCACTTTTGAAAAATGCGCAATGTTGGGACCAGGACAAATAGTTACCGCCTGCAATTTTTTGATAAACGTTTGCTCATAATTTATAGACGCTGCATTACTCAACCCAATGCACAGACATTCTTT
>JAICTW010000093.1 GCA_025936195.1 Flavisolibacter sp. | reverse complement strand
TTGCAGTCAGTTTGCCAAGAACGCCATCTACCTCGGGCTGAACTTTTGGAGGAAGAGAGCGGCTTATCCTGCAGTTCATTGCATCGTTTGATGCTCCTTTCGTGATCACGAACAACCTCCTAAAACTTACATAAGAGTACCACCACGTTTTGCTGGTAAGTTTAAAGTAAAAATATCCGAGCCAAAAAACAGGATAATAGAGGAAATTTGCCTTTTTCATTTATTGAATTTTAATCGAGACGATTCCAAAAATATTTTTTATAGACGGTTTGACAACTTCCAAACAAATAATGGAGTATTGGTGCATTTGTTTGGATAAACTGTCGTACAGGTTTTTGCAAACGTTCGAACTGAAAGTCTGAGCATTTTCAAGTTTCAAACAACAATTAAAAGTATTTTCATTTAACGTAACATTCCATTGGAATTTGTCTTGATAAGATACTATCAAATTAATTTCCTCAGTTACTCGCTTTATCCCTGACAGCAGAATAGAGTGAAAACTGTTGCAGGGAGAAAGTACGGCAATGGCTTCACGCCCTGTAAAAATGCAGTTTTGGTTTCGTGAGCTTTTCAGAATTTCGGCTTTGTGCTCAAAGCCTCTATAGAAATAGGGTAAATGTTCGTCGTTGGCATGAGAGATAAATGGAGATGGTTGGAAAATAAAACGCTTTTTTATTTCTTTTGCCGGAACACCTCCATAAACAGCGTAAGGCTCAACATCATTCAATACAACACTGTTAGCTCCAACAACTGCTCCACGCCCGATAGAAACGCCCCGCTGTATAAAAACGCCGTATCCAATCCAACAATCTTCCTCAATCCGGATTGGCTTTGAATGATCGGATCTGCCCTTTTCGGTATTAAGCACAATATTGTCTTGGTCCTTAACAAGCAAAGTTGGGTTGACAAAAGCATAATGATTGCCGGAGCTTGCAAATATATTCGCCGAAAGCAGGCAGTATTTTTCGATGGTTACATTCCCTAATAGTTTGCAGCCGTCGTTTAATGTGGAGTAGTCTTTTATGACAATATGATTGTTGTTCCAAACATGCAGCTCGCAATTTCTTCCCACCCCGGCATAATTCCCTATAGAAATAGATTGGCTTGATGCTGGTACGCCTTCTGAGGAAAACAGCATTCTTGAATAGGAACCTACGCCGGAACCCTGTCCAATATAAAACTTGCTGATACTATTGATATGAACCCTCTTAACGAACAATTTTATAAGCCTTATTAATTTCAAGACCCTTATTTTATGTAGTCAAGATGAAATGGAGTACCTCTCTTTAAGGTTCTACTTACTTTTTTATTTAGAATGGTTGTATAATATTTCGGCTCCAATCCATCCCCCGGCCTTATTATACGAATATTTTCCCTGGTGAGATCTTCTCCTGCTTGAATGTCTTTAACAACATATATTGAACGTTTAAACCTACTGCTTTTTTTCTCAGCTTCCTGCACAGTTAACTGAATAGTACCCAGTGATAGAAATGCCCGTTCGCTTTCCACCACTAATGCCTTCATCTCATCAGGCTCCATGCTAAAAGCACTATCCACTCCGCCGTCAGCCCTGCTTATTGTAAAGTGTTTTTCAATTACTCTTGCACCTATAGCAATGGATGCAATAGCGGCTCCAATACCCATAGTGTGGTCGCTTAAACCGATGATACAATCCGGAAACATTTCCTGCATAACCGGTATTGTAACGAGATTGGTATTTTCGGGAGTAGCCGGATAAGTACTGGTGCACTTTAAGAGGACAATATTCTTACATCCATTTTTTTCCAATACTTCTACCGAATCCTTTATATCGTTTATATTGGCAATGCCGGTACTCATAATCACTGGTTTCCCTGTTTTCGCCACTTTCTCCAGCAAGGGATGGTCATTGTTCTCAAACGAAGCGATCTTGTAGCAGGGGACGTTTAATGTTTCCAAAAAATCAACGGCTGTTTCATCAAACGGTGTACTAAAACAAATAAGTCCGAGCTTCCTTGCATAATCAAAAAGAGGCTTATGCCAATCCCATGGCGTATGCGCTTCCTGGTACAACTCGTACAGGTTTCTGCCGTACCATAAAGAGTTGGTATCCGTAATATCAAACAAACCACCTTTATGATCAATTGTCAAGGTGTCGGCTGTATAGGTTTGCAATTTTATGGCATGAACGCCGGCACTTACTGCCGCTTTTATTATTTGAAGCGCATGGTCTAAAGACTGGTTATGATTGCCTGACATTTCAGCAATAATAAATGGTTGACAGTCTCCGCCGATAAATCTGTCTCCTATTTGAAATGCATTCATAAGAATTTCGCTCCTTGTTCGAAAGTGATTTTTTGTGGACTCTTATATTCTTTAATTAACAACGCACCATTTTGTGTTTTCACTACAGGCAGCCCGGTTTCAACTTTCAAAATGGTTCCGTCCGGAATGCTATCGTAGTATCCGGCATTAGAAAACTCAACCCAATTAATTATTATCTTTTTTTGGTCATAGAAGGTAAATGCGCCCGGATAAGGGAAAGCAAGGGCTCTTACCCAATTTTGGATACGCTCTTTTTGCCACGACCAATTAATTCGGCCATCTTCCGGTGTACGTTTGCTGTAGTATGTAGCTTCCTCATTCGCCTGAGGCTTTGGACTTAGCGTGCCGCCTTCAACCTTTTTTATAATTTGTCTTACAAATTGTGGGTAAAGCACTATGTACCTGTCTAAAATAGTGGCACCTGAATCTTCCGCTTCAATAGGCACTATTAATTGACCTACAATAGGACCTGTATCACAACCTTCGTCAATAAGATGTGCAGTAATACCGGTGATTGTTTCATTATTGATAATTGCCCAAACGTGAGGTGTGCGACCCCGATATTTTGGCAAAAGGGATCCATGAAAATTAATAGCATATAATCTTGGCCATTCAATCAGGTCCTTTTCGATTAGAAACAAGTAATTGACGGACAATAATACATCGACATTTAGTTCGCGAGTCAGGTGCAAGACATTGCCACCCCTTGGATTACCAACGAAATAACGAACGTCCAATTTCTTGCAATGACCAATAATTTCTTGAGACGCTTTATCCGTAAATACAGCGACGACTTTATAAGTGGACGCAATGTCTTTTAATATTTCAAATCCTAATCTTCCGGAAACCAGCAAAACGATTTTCATGCAATTATAGCGTTTGCAAGTTTTTGAAATATTTTTAAAAGCCGATCAGCAGATTGCCCGTCAAATGCGGTTCCTTGCTTTTGAAGCATATGCTCATAGAATTCGTGTGACAGAAATTTTTCCAGTGCATTATTAAAATCTCTATCCCTGGCCTTTGTAAAATCATTTATGGAAAAAGCCATTTCTTCTTCGAGCAACATGCGATTAATGTCCCGTTGGTTATCTACGTAATAACCGGAAATCAGACCGATTCCTACACATGCACATTCGATCGCAATAGTACTACCCGGAACAACAGCTATATCGCTTTCCAGTATCAAATGGGCAAGTTTTTCTGCAGATAAGTTTTTATTTATGAAAACTCGATCGGAGCTCCACCTTTTTTGTTCAATCAGCAAAGCATCCAAATGTTGAAAAGCGCCACCGACTACAACATGCACTTTCTCTACAAATCCGCTCTGCATTATTCTACGCAGATAAATTGTTGTTAAATTCAACTTGTCTGCTCCTCCAAAACAAATAAAGGCAGTGTTCATTTGGAAGCGTTTCTCATTTTTACTAGAGCCGGAAAAAGCCTTTCTGACTAAACAATACTTTGGTCCTAAAAGCAATATTGTGTTTTCATCCTTTGAGTACAAGGAGGCATTGGTAAGCCCATGATTTATTACTATATCAGACACAAAGTGATAAGCGTGCATATCATCAATACAAACAAGTTTGTTACTTTTCTGTTTTAAGATCTGCTGATATTTCGTCGCGAAATTGTATCCGTCCAATACAATGATTTCACTTCCATCGAGCAATCCAGCCCAGCCCTCAGCTTCTTTCTCATAGGTGCTAAACTCAGAAAGCTCAACAAGCGTGCAGCCTGCAATTGTTATTTGTTGACGCAAATAGTCCGAAGGTTTTCGAATAAAGAAAGAGCATGCAAACTCTGAACGAAGCATTTCAGCAACTGCGCAGGATCGAATTACATGACCCAAACCAATTTCTGAATTTCCGTCTGCCCTGAAGTAAACTTTCGTCCTCATAAATGCTTTCTAAATACAGGTTTGGCGGGTTCTCCTACCAAATAACCGTTTAGGCCCGACCCCAAAGCTTTCTGATACAAGTCGCACGAGTGCTCGAATGCCTGGAGAAAATAGTTCACTTCTTCTTTGTTATGCGAGTAGGAAGGAACGAAAGCGCCTTGGAACAATACCCCTTTGCTAATCATTTCCTGCATGAACAAGGTACGCAGACCTGCATCAGCCGATCCTTCAGAATTTTTGAATATAAAAGCAACCATCCAGTTCGTATCAGAAACCAGGATGCTGTTTTCAAGTTTCTTCTCTTTTAAAACGGAGCGGCATCTGTCAATAATTATCTGGCCTGTCTGCTGATTCTTTTCGATTACACTATTTCGTTCATAAAAGTCAATGGTTGCTAAGCCCGCTCGAATAGCATGTGTTTCGCCGCCATGGGTTGTAGAAATCAGAAATACCTTTTCCTTTCCTTTCTGATTAATGCTTCCGAGCTCCATTACTTCCCTTCTACCTGTAAGAGCGCAAAACGAAAAGCCATTAGCAGTCGATTTGCCCCAGGTAGCCATGTCCGCATCTAAATTGAATTTAGTGATAGAGCCGGGCAGGGCTGTTTTAAAGCCAGTGATCATTTCGTCAATGATGAAAAGAGCACCCTCTTCATGTGCCAGTTCAATAGCCTGTTTCAAAAATTGGGAGGTATCGCCGTCAAAGTTTTTTTCGGGCTCTGTAATAACACAGGCAATTTGGCCGGGATATTTTTCAAAAAGCTGTTTGAGGGAATTAAGGTCATATGATTTAAAGGTTACTGACAGGTCAGCAATCTCAGATGGAATGCCCTTATCACATGCCGTTTTGCCGATGAACCAATCATCATACGAGTAAAACGGATGATCGCCTGGAAAAGCTACTAACTTACGATCCGTGTATGCCCTTGCCAGTTTAACAGCCGCGGTAGTCACGATAGAGCCATTCTTGGCAAATTTGATCATATCGTGCTGCGGTACCAGTGAAAGAAACTTTTCAGCCATTTCCATTTCAATCACAGACGGACGCTGAAAGTTTACACCCTTTTCAAGTTCTTCTTTTACTCGCTGCAAAACCGGTTCAAACGCGTGGCCAAGAGTAACAGATGTCAATCCCATTGAACAGTCTAAAAACTTGTTTCCATCAACATCCCATACCCATGTTCCCTTACCTTTTTCGATTGCGGCAGGAGCTATTTCAGGAAACTGATCATCGCCCTTTGAATAAGTGTGTGCACCGCCGGGAATAAGATCGTGGATTACCCTTCGATACAAGTCTGATTTGATATATTTCTGCATCATGATATTATAAATCTGTAAGTAAACTTTTTGAATACCCTTCATTACGGACAATGCTTCCGTTGCTCACGAGATCGGGATGCGTTTGATAATATTGCGCGTACTCTTCCCACCCCGCATCTGTTCCCAGCTGCTTAACCATAACTGCTATCGTCTCCAAATCCTTCTGCTCATCAATTGTCAGGCGCACCTTGCTGTAATCGGTCTTGCCTGAAAAGCTAGCGCTGGTAAAAATTGTTTTGTTATAGTAGATACTATTTTTCCAGATATATGGAGTTACGTGTTCGCGTTCCGATTTTGACGACGCCTCTTTCCATGCTTTCTCAAGAGCGGAGAAACGGAACACTTCTACATCCTGTCCATCCGGAAAAGTTGGCAAAAGAGTGTTGGAAACATAGTCAACCTGTTGCGCTAATGCAAATTCAATCACCGCGTCAATAAGCAAAGGATCGAGTAAGGGACAATCCGATGTAAGTCGAACAACATAATCGGCGCCATGTTCCTTTGCCACCTGATAAAACCGATCGAGAACGTCATCTAAAGAACCAAAAAAAACAGCTGCATTCATCTTTTGAGCAATGGCTGCAATTTTATCGGAACCTGGTTCTTTGGTAGTAGCAACCACTAACCGGTTAATTAAACGTGATCTGGAAACTCTTTGCAAATGCAATTCCAGCAGAGGCTTTTCACCAACTGTCTTCAATACTTTCTCAGGTAATCTCGATGAACTAATTCTGGCCTGTGTTATTGCAATTATCTTCATGACCAATTAGATGGATTGAGCAATTCAGGAGCAGCTACCTGAATTGTGTCGATGCGTTCAAAAAGTTGAGTATTTATATTATTGGCCATTGCAGCCATACGAATATTCTCAATTAATTGCTTTTCGTTTTCTACCCCTATAAGAATTTTATCAACAAACGGCTGTCGCAGGCAATAGCCCAGCGCAAGCGCTCCAATTGATAAAGCTTCGCTTTGGGCAATAGCATCCAGTTGCTCGAGGTTTTTTCTTAAGGGTTCCAGCCTTCCAAGCTCTCTCCTGTTTTTATAGAATAATCCCTGTAAAAATGCTGACCTGGCATGGATTTGTTTCCCCTTACTCTTTAGCATTTCCAAAGTGAATCCCCTTAAGGAAAAATTATCAAGTAAATTAAAAGGTAATTGCACAATGCTGATCCGGTCATCAAGTGCAACGTGCCGGGCCTGTTCATTGGTGTAAACGGAAACTCCAACACATTGGATACGTCCTTCCCTTACTAGTTGCTCCAATACGTTCCAGAAAGTAAAGTTTTGATAAATAGCAAAGTTGTGGAACAGATAAGCATGGAGTGAATCAACATTCAAAATTTCAAGATTGCGTAGAATGTAATCCCTGAAAAGAGCTTCAGAGGGAAAATCTTCTCCACCTTTGTATTTAGTAATGACGGAAAACTTCGCGAATCCCGCAAGGCGGTGGTACGAACCGATGACCTGTTGAGAGTCGCCATAGGCTTCAGCAGTATCCAGATATCGGATGCCTCTATTGTAAGCTGTTGCCAGTAAGGCCTGCGCCTCGGCTGGTGAAGGCTTACCGTTTTTGTTATTGATACCATAAGGCAATCCCAACTGCACTGTTCCTAAAATTAATTTCTCAAGCATTAGTTCAGAATTCTTCTATCCCAATCAATAATTGCTGTTGCCTGCCTGTTCTCCTCACCGGTAAACAGCATCGATATCCTTTTTTAATAAAGTTGCCGAACATTTGTTGAAATAATCGTCTGTAGCGTCCGCCAACCTCTTTTCGTGATGGAAGGACACCCTATGCAACAGCTGATACATCTCTGAGGCTATAAAAATATTTTCATAGTTCTGTTTAAAAGAAAAGGCATCAAATTCAGTGATATGATGATACCTGTTCCTGTTCGGTCTTTCTGAAAAGAAGTCGATATTAATTACTACTGCTTTGTTGCATAATACACGATCAATTTCGGCAACCACTCGTAATAACAACGAACGATCAATTACATAAAAAACAAAACCAACAATGATCAGATCAAAATATCCATCCTCAAATCTTGACAGGTCATCGGCAGTGCCCTCGAATAACTCAACTCCCGGGTAATGTCGCTTCCCTGCATTAACAGCCTCGCTGGATGGATCAATGCCGGTTATTTCAGCTGCCGGGAATAAATTTCTCAAATAATTAAGGCGATATCCTGCTGAACAACCGATTTCCAGAATTCGCAGAGGTTTTATATTGTAGAGTTGCAGAAGGTTTATAACAAAATCGTTTTCGCCAGCATAATTATCCAGGATTGGTTTGTTGCGAATAAACCATTGATTAGCCTCGTACTGTTGAAAAGCTTTACGTTGTGACGCCGTTGTTGACATAATTATTGGTTAATGAAATCCAATACATGCGTAATAACTATATCCTGTTCTTCACCGGAAAGGGTTGGATACATTGGAAG
>JAICTW010000280.1 GCA_025936195.1 Flavisolibacter sp. | reverse complement strand
ATCTTTTCCGTTTCGACCCGTGCGGTTATTGTCGCTGCCGTTCTCACCATCTTCGGCAATTACATTTTTATGATAGCGTAAATGCAGCAAGGTCCAGAGGTTGCGGTTCCCCTTCAAAATAAGATGACCGCCGCGGCCACCATCACCACCATCAGGCCCGCCCATTGCGGTTAGCTTATCTCTGCGAAAATGTTTGATGCCTGCGCCACCGTGGCCGCTTTTGCAAAAAACTCTTATCTGGTCTACAAAATTGCTCTTCTCCAAGGTATTGTTTTTGCTTGTGTGCAAAGATATTGCTCCACTAATCAACCTTTCTTTATGAAATCGATTCTATTTACCCTTGTTATCTTTCTTACCATCGCTGCTGAAAAATGTAAAAAAGAAAAGGAAGACAAAATTCCTGTCTGTATTCAACAAAAAATTGACCAGATTAAAAAGGAGCCGAAATGGAATCCTCCTGCCGAAGTGCATGAATATGTGTACAACGGCAAAAGAGTTTTTTATTTCAGCAGCAAATGCTGCGATCAATACAATGTAGTGTACGACGAGAACTGCAATTATGTTTGCGCACCCAGCGGTGGTTACACCGGAAAGGGAGATATGAAATGTGCCGACTTTAAAGAGAATGCGAAGGAAGTTCGGTTGGTATGGAAAGATGATAGGTAAAGCTTCCCGGCCCCCTCTGACTCCCCCAATAGGGGAGAACAGCAGCACAGACCCTGATCGTTTGAGATTCATTATGGAAACTGAAAACTTTGTGCTTCAATGTTTGACAAGCTTCGGCTTGTTTATTTTTGGGAGAAGAAATCTTGAGAGCTTTTGTTATCGTCAAATAAGCAGGTGCTGTGATTGGTCCTCTTCTTCACCGGGGAAGCCGGAAGGGGCGCAAAAAAACGCCGGCTTACGGGCCGGCGATTGTCAGAGGGTTCAAGTTGTATTTTACTGAACCACCAGTTTTTGGGTGAAGACCGACTGGTTGGAGCCGTCGAACAACTTCACCATGTATATGCCGCTGGAATTGTGTTTGTTTAATTTTAATTCCTGCATTTCATTTTCATCTTCAATGGAAATTTTCTTTTGCATTACCGTTCTTCCCAAAACATCTCTTAATTCAATGGTATAATTTCCTGCAGGAACTTTATTGAACTGAAGCTTGATGGTATTGGTAACAACAGGATTTGGATACACTGCAATTAAATTGGCAAACTTTTCTTCGGGGCCAATCAGACGTTGTATTTCTGTGCCGGTAAGTTTAGAAGATTTTGTAGAAAGATAATTACTGTTGGCCAGGTCGGAACTGCGGAAAATTCCATTGGCTGCTTTGAAAGGAGTGGCTTTCCAGTTGGATGGATCCACTACATAATAGGTATTGCCATCCACCGCACTGCTCACTAATAAATTTCCGTCGCCATCCACAACGGCGCCATTCACGGTAAAGTTTTGTTCAAGGCCGTTAATGCTTCCCAAATACTTTGCAAGCCTTGATTTTGCATTTACCGTAAACACATTATTGCGTGCAGAAAGAATATACAGGTTTCCTTTGTCATCGCTGATCATATCGCCACCAAAACTGCTGTTGCGGTTGTGAATGGACATGCTTTTGTTTGCAGGATCATCAACTAGTGTTCCTAATTGCTCAATGGAAGTTTTCTTTCCTGTTGAAAAACGAATGAAGATGGTGGCGTCGTTTGAAATAGCATAACCATAACCATCCGGTGCAATCACCATGCGGGTGATGATCTTTGCTTCATCGTTATGCATGTTACCCAATTTTGTAAAAGCCAGGTCGTTTACATAATACAGCTTCATTGTTTTCAGATCAATATAGCGAAGCTGGTCAACAAACATGGGTGTGAAATAAAGACGGTTATGCCTTTTATCATAAGCTGCTGCGGCAACACCGGTAGCAAAAGGAGATTGTAACATCGTACCATATTTGGCATCTGCCTGTTGCGTTAATTGTTTTCTTGAAGAAGCGCTGTACACGATCATTTTGTTATTGGTGCCGTCTAATAGTACGTTGCTGTATTGCCCTGTTTGCAGATCAATTCTTCGCAAAGCATTCCAGCTTGCACCATCTTTGGAAAGATCGGTGATGGCATAAGCAAAGCGGTCATTTTGCGCATGAAGAGTGGATGTAGTAACAAGGGTTGCACATAAAAGCGCAAAGGGTAAAATTCTTCTCATACAGGTTTGATTTTATCCCGATGGCTAATCGGGAGGTTAATGGCAGATTTAAGTTACGAAACTTAAATGCCACCAAAAATTTTTTTATATGGAGAAGATCAGGATTTTTTAAAAGGCTGGTAATTGCTTTGAAAAATGAATTGCTGATGAGTCTCTTCACGTAAAGGTTCGCAGGGTTTTAAAGTTTCAGAACATTGCTGAGGCAGTTGTTGATAAAGTTTCGTTCCTTCTGTTTTCCAGGCGATCATTTCATCGCTTACCTGTTTAATGATTTTTGAAGGATTGCCAACAACCAATGAACGTGCAGGAATTTTTTCTCCCTGTTTGATAAAACACAAAGCACCAACAATACTTTCATCACCCAGGTCCACTTCATCCATGATAACAGCGTTCATCCCAATCAAGCAATTTTTTCCAATAGTGGCTCCATGAATAATGGCTCCATGCCCAATGTGTGCAGCTTCTTTCAATAAAACCGTTACGCCAGGGAACATGTGCACTGTACAATTTTCCTGAACATTGCATCCATCTGAAATGATGATCTTTCCCCAATCACCACGCAAAGCACAACCGGGACCGATATAAACGTTTTTGCCAATGATCACATTGCCTGTAACGGCAGCTTGCGGATGTACAAATGAAGACTCATGAACAACCGGCTTGATTCCATTGAATTCGTAAAACATGACTGAAAGTTATTCAGTCAAATATGAGGATTTATTTGAGAAGGTTTATCTGATTGTTTTGATTAGCGATATCGTGCTGTTCACCATAAACACAAAAACGGCTTGTGCGAACACAAGCCGTGATAAAAAGATACGGACAAAGTGAATATTTGAAACAGGCGCATTATTCATTAAAAGAGTTATAGCGTTACTGTAAAGTCACAGCCTCCATACAATACTTTTCCATTCGTTGGGTCATCTCTCCAAACGCGTACGCTGTAATTACCGGTCTTTAAAGTAGTGGAGCCAAGCTCAATGGTAATACTATCCTGAAAATGGCTTACCGGAAGCGCTTGAGTAACGACTGTACCCTGGTTACTGTTACCTATCGTAATGTAGGAATCATCTTTCAGACACTTTCCGGTGATCGTTATTTTAACCACACCGCCATTTCCTTGCAGGCCCGACAGCGAATAGGTGTTTTTTTCAGACTTCATGCTGGAAACAATCATCTTCGGAGAAAGCAAAAAGGAAAAATCTTTTTTGATTGTTTTTCCATCGGGATTAGTGACCGATACGGTTTTTGTTGCTGAGAGTGTTTCATCATTTTCCCCGCCAAAGAAATCTTTTGGAAGACGGAACATGATTTGTCCGCTGCTTGAACTGCTGTCCACTTTTACAGAAGATATTTGAGTAGTACCAATCCATACGGTAATTCCGTTTTTAGCAAACCCTTTCCCACCAATGATCAGTGAATCATTGGGCCTGCCTATAGACGCTCCATTAAGGTAATCGGGGTTTTTGATGAAACCCACTACCATTAATCTTTTAAAAGGAATCACAGGTGAAACCAGCTTTTTATTGCCAGCTCTTATCTGTACCACTGCAATGGAAGTATTGCCAACAGGGAAAGCGTTATAATCAAGAGCGAAAGGATTTACAGATTTAATGACTAACTGGGTTGTGGTGGCGCTAACCACTGTTGCAAGACTTGCATATTCCGCAGGAACACCATCATGCCAGGCACCAAACGCACTGCCGGTTAGCCGTCCAAATTCTACAGTATCTTTTGTGGCATCAGCATCAAATCCAGTTCCGTTGATAGTGAATTCATCATCGGGGTACGGATTAACAGGAGATATAGAAGTGATAGTTAAACCGCCATTGTTGCCTCCTCCATTATTACCACTGCCATTGCCATTGTTTCCGCCGTTTGTTCCACTACCGGTAGAAGAATTTTTTGTACAGGAGAAAAGCAGAATTGTAATTGCAGGAATTAAAAGCGAAGCGATCTTTTTCATAAAAAAACTTTGTGGTTATGGAAGAACACAAAGTTTAGATTGTGAAGAGGTCAAAAATCTACCTCAATGATGTGATCTTTTGAAAGTTGACTAAGGAAACGTTCAATAAAAATCAGGGAACGATACCTTCGTTTCTTGCTTTGGTAACAGCTTCGAGTTGCTTATGCACCTGCATTTTTTGATAGATGTTCTTGATGTGGCTTCTCACCGTATCAATGGTGATGAAATAATTTGAAGCAATGGTTTTATAACTGGTGCCTTCGGATAAAGCAATGAGTATTTCTTTTTCCCTTTGCGTAAGCTGGTATTTATTCTCTGAGGACAGGGATTTTTTCTGCATGCTGGCGATCACCATTCTTGCAATGTTTGGGCTCATTGGCGCTCCACCCGATAAAACTTCGTGCATGGCTGCTTCCAGTTTTTCAGAAAGATTTTTCTTCAGCAAATAACCTGATGCACCTGCAGTGATAGCATCAAGCACCGTTTTGTTATCATCAAAAACAGTAAGCATGATAATTTGAACAGAGTTATTGAACTCTCGGATCTTTCTTACCGCATCAATGCCGTTAATGCCACCGGGCATATCAATGTCCATCAGAATAATATCCGGCTGAAAATGTTTCACCTGTTTTTCAATATCAATTACGTTGGGAAAACTGCCCATCAAAAGAAATCCTT
>JAICTW010000754.1 GCA_025936195.1 Flavisolibacter sp. | reverse complement strand
CTTTAACGCACCGTAAAAGAAGAACAATTAAAGATCAAACTATGCTTTCAACAGATAACCGGCTGCAGTTAAAAGCTTCTGTGCAAGTGCAGGCACAACACAAAGACCTGATCAGTCATTTGATGGGAAATGATACGTCGGCTACTGACCTGATCTCTGTTCCGCAAAATAAAACCTGGAACATTGGTCCTGTTCAAAAAGAAGAAATGATTTATTGCATCAGCGGCAGGTCCCTTGTAAACAATGGTGATGCCCGAAAGAACATGATTAGTGCAGGAGCTTTGTTCAGACTGACAAAAAACATGTTCTATGAAATCAATAACAAACAAGACGAGCCTTTACTCCTTGTATCTGTAAAATAATTCTTCAACTCATAAATAAGTTTTATGGAAAAGTATAACTCACCAGCCAACCTGCCTAAATCAGAAATTGCCAAACTGAATGTGGCCCTGCAAAAAATGAGTACCAACATTGCTGCCGAAGAAATAGCAGTCAAAAATTTAAGTGCCAAGACAGTGGAAGCGCTTAAAGATTTCCATAAAAAGATCAGTCTTGAACCTGCAACAGATGTAGTGTTCAATGAAGACACTGTACGAACGTTGAAGAATGAGTTGACAGATATTCAATATGCAACCAACAAATACAGAACGGCTAAGCTTCACAACCTTCTTGCTTCATTGGATATACAGGTGACGCCCGAGGAAAAGCAGGCAAGAAAATTCAGTGTGACTACACGTGATGCCATTGGTGAGTTTCAGAAAAGAGTTGGGTTGCCAACAAATGAATTAGTGAGTGATGAATTAATTACCAGGCTTGAAAATGAAGTGGTAAAGAAAACCTATTCCAGTAAAACCAAAGTTCAAAATCTTCATACACAGTTATTGAAAGTTGGAAAGATTGGCAAGCTGAATCTTCAGATCAGTGATGATGAATTAAAATCAAAAACGCTGGGGCCTTCTTCCGTGGCAGCACTCAAAGCCTTTCAGGTAAAATACAAATTGCCGGAAACCGGCCATCTTGATAAAGCCACTCTCGATAAACTTCAAAGTGTGGCGGCGAGCAAGGGTATACGCAAAGCTTTTATTAAAAAGCCTGATCCTTCACAATTAACTGTAGTACGATCCAATTTAAGATTGAATGCAGTATCGCCAAAAGTGGTGCAGATGCAAAGAACACTGAGCTATCTTGGTTACTCTATTGATGAAAAAGAATTTAAAACAAACACGTTTGGAAAGAGCACCAGAAATGCCGTCATTGCCTTTCAAAAACAAAACGGCCTTCCGCAAACCGGCCATATTGAAGGCGCCACGCTTAAGTTGCTAAACAAAACTGTAATTAAAACAAACCCGGAGGCCATTACATCAACAATGAAATACCGGATACGTGGGTCAGTAAGAGATGAAGTTTGGCAGCATAAACCAAATATGGTTATTAGGGTGTATGAAAAATTACTAAATGGAGAAAGTGAGCAGCCATTGGTTACGAAGAAGAACCACACGAACGGTTTCTTCGATATTACGTACAACCCGCCGGTAGATAAAACCACGGGAAAAGTAAAAGAGAACTATCATCTTGTTGTAAAGTTATTTGAACCGCAGGATAACAATCCTGCTAATGATAAACTTATTTCCACGCAGGTCCATTACAATGTTAACCGTATTCATTGGGCCAACTTTACTACAGGTGATGCTTACCTGGGTGATTCTGAATTTGCTGTTTTTATGAGGCAAATGAAAAAAGCATTGGGACAAACAAAGATCGAAGAGCTACAGGAAACGACAGCTAACAAGCAAGTGACACAATTGAGTTTTCAAACAGGAATGGATACAGATGCT
>JAICTW010000365.1 GCA_025936195.1 Flavisolibacter sp. | reverse complement strand
TATTAAGAAAACTGCCTTAGGTGAAGGTTATTTTTTCAGAGCATATAATTATCTCAGATTGGTTTCTCAATATGGCGGGGTACCGCTAAAGATTACTCCAAGTGTAACACCTGAATTGGAATTTTCAAGAGCAACTCCCGAAGCTGTTTACAAACAAATTATTGATGATTTTAAACAGGCCTATACTCTTTTGACAAACACCGGCGGTCCGGCAAAGATCACCAAAGATGCAGCAGCCCACTATTTGGCAAAAGCCTATCTTTTCCGTTCCAGCGAAATCAATGATTCGTGGAATTCATCCACCAAAGCAGCCGACCTTGCGGCAGCAGTTTCCTTGTGTGATGAAGTGATTGCAAGACATCCACTGGCTTCCAATTTTGCTGACCTATGGAAATATACCAAGCCTGATGATGCAAACGAAAAATTACCAGAGTTGATTCTTTCAGCCCAGTTTACTGCAGATGTTTCTGCCAGTGGCTCCAATACACAGCATCTTTATTTTGGCGGCCGTTATGAGGACATACCTCAAATGCAACGCGATCTTACAGGTGACAGGCCCTTCAGCCGTTTACGCACCAATTACTACATGTTTAGAATCTATGATCTGGTGAATGACTCCCGCTTCTGGAAAAGCTTCAGAACAAAATACAGATTGAACAAGGCAGGAGGTGGTTATTATGCAAATGGCGATCTTGGAGTTATCTATATTATCAATCAACCCGGTGATAACCGTTTCTCCGCTTATAAACTTAATGATGCTGTTGTGTATAGTAAAACCGGTAAGACAATTCCCAATGCCTATATTGCCTATCCCGCCGGCAGAACAACAGATGGTGCGTTAAATGTTGATGTAAGATTTCCTTCTTTAAGCAAGTATATGGATGGCTCAAGGACGGGAGGTATTAATGATACCAGAGGATTGCGTGATGTAATTCTTGCACGGTCTGCAGAAACATATTTAATTGCGGCCGAAGCTAAGATCAGGCTTGCAAAGATGGGTACCGGTTCTTATTCAGATGCATTACCCTATATTAATGCTGTTCGTAACCGGGCAGAATACAAAGGTGGGGAAGATCGCTCTGCATACTATGATGGTGGCGGAGCTACCAGCACAGCGCCGCAAAATCCAAACCTCAACTCGTTCATGCCGGAAAACTCGTATTATGAGTCCAATAATATTCCTTTAACCACAGCAGCTTCAAACAGCCTGACAATTACGAACATCAGTGCACTTCCGGCAAGCGATGAATCTGTGATCTCGCAATTGGGATTAAGTGGTTCCTATGATAGAATGCTTGCTTTTATATTGAACGAACGTTCACGGGAACTTTGTGGCGAGTATAAGCGCTGGGCAGACCTTGCAAGAACAAAGACATTAGTTCCACGTGTTAAGGCATTTAATTTTCAGGGAGGCCCTAATATTCAGGATTATCACCTCCTGCGACCCATTCCACAAACTTACCTTGATGCAATACAATTAAGCGGTAAAGGCCTAACGCCGGACCAAAAACAAGGGCAGCAAAATCCCGGATACTAATTTTCTCATAAGATAGTCTTCAATAAAAAGCAGGGAAATGAGTACCTGCTTTTTATTTTCAACAAGCATTTTTTTCAATCATTCAGACTTATCTTCTTAGCAATTAATAACTCAGGATGGCTCAGGACGATTGCACATGCTAAGTAAAATAGTTTGCAAGTCTTTAAAATCAAGGCTTCGTTCGTTGCTTGTTGTCAAAATCCAAACAACCTCATTTTTTCAATCATATCAACTCTTTCAAATGAAACTTAGATATTCTTTTCTGTTTCTGCTTGCTATAAGCCTTAATGCAATTGCCCAAAAACAAAACGATGTCCTCACTCCGCTTCATGCGCTGCAACCCGACTATCCAATTCCATATACGGTTCCTTCAAAGGAATCAGTAAAGAAGGTTCTCGACCGCATTTATACTTATTTAAATGCAACAACACCCATGCAGTTTGTCAATACCAAAACAAGTGAAGTGTTTGATAAAGTGGATCGTCCTGATACCAATATCATTTTCAAACAAGGCGATTTTCGATTGACCAGTTATGAATGGGGAGTTACGTATTCAGGCATGTTGCATGTGGGAGAAATTACAGGTGATAATCGTTACACTGATTACACCAAACAAAGAATGAATTTCATTGCGGCCGCGGTTCCTGCTTTCCGTTCTTTGTATGAACAATTTCCAAAAGCAAACAATCCCTTGCGCCAACCCGTTGCGCCACATGCGCTGGACGATGCAGGCGCCATGTGTGCCGCCATGATCAAAACCTATCGCCTGAATAAGGATAAAACTTTAAAGCCGGTCATTGACAATTACATCAATTATATTTCAACAAAAGAATACCGCTTGAAAGATGGAACGCTTGCACGTAACCGTCCGCAAAAAAATACATTGTGGTTAGATGATCTGTACATGAGTGTTCCGGCTTTGGCGCAAATGGGAAAACTCACCGGCAATCAAAACTATTTTGATGATGCAGTGAAACAAGTGCTGCAATTTTCAAAACGTATGTTCAATAAAGACCTTGGTATTTACATGCACGGCTGGGTGGAAGAAATGAATGTGCATCCGGAATTTCATTGGGCAAGAGCAAACGGCTGGGCTTTGCTGGCAATGACAGAATTGCTGGAAGTATTGCCTGAAAATTACAAAGGAAGAAACGAGGTGCTTGATCAATTCAAAGCATTGGCAAAAGGTTTGGCTTCCTATCAATCGGATAAAGGTTTCTGGCATCAGTTGATTGACCGGAACGATTCTTACCTCGAAACATCAGCAACGGCCATTTATACTTACTGCATTGCAAGAGCCATTAACAAAGGCTGGATTGATGCAAAAGCGTATGGTCCTATGTGTTTGCTGGCGTGGAATGCAATAACAACAAAAGTGAATGATAAAGGACAAGTAGAAGGAACCTGCGTTGGTACCGGAATGGCTTTCGATCCAATGTTTTACTATTATCGTCCAACCAATGTATATGCAGCTCATGGTTATGGTCCCGCATTGCTGGCAGGAGCAGAGATCATCAATTTACTAGATCATTTTTCTTTTGAGATGAATGATAGTTCGATTCAATTAAGTTCAAACAAGTAAATACAATTGCAAATTTTAAAGGAGATTTTAATTATGTACCCAACAAATTGCTACTATATGACTTTGCTTGCGACGCTCCGTTCAGGGTTCAATAATTCTTATCATCACTTTCGAAGTGTACTACTGTTTTCATTCTTCTTGTATTCGACGAAACTATTGCAGAAATTATTCGGTAAAAAACAGCTTGTGTTTTCGTTGGCATTGTCTGTTGCATTTTCCTGCCCTGCACAAACTTCTTTCAAATTTGATTTTGGTTCAGGTCCTGTTCAAAAAGGTTACACGCAGGTTTTACCTGATGCAAAATATTCTTCCGGTAAAGGCTATGGCTTTGAGTTTTCGTCAGCACTTACCTCTCAATCCTGCAAAGGGAAAGATGCATTGAGGGCTGATTACATCACAAGCAACAAACCATTTTATTTTTCTGTCAAACTTCCCGAAGGTAATTACAATGTAAAAGTTATTGTAGGTGATAAAAACGGAACATCGCTTACAACAATCAAAGCAGAATGCAGACGCTTGATGATTGAAAAAGTGGAAACAAAAAAAGGCCAGTTCGCTAACGCTGAATTTACAGTTCATGTAAAAGACAGCATCATTCGTCAGTCAGGAAATAAAGTACGATTGAAATCGAGAGAAATAAATTATCTCCATTGGGATGATAAACTCACACTTGAATTCAACAACACGGCACCAAAAATTTGCGGAGTGGAAATTGAAAGAGTGGAGACTATTCCAACTATTTTCCTTGCAGGCAACTCAACCGTTGTTGATCAGGCGGAAGAACCCTGGGCTGCGTGGGGACAAATGATCCCTGCATTCTTTCAACCGAAAGAAATTGTAGTTGCCAACTACGCGGAATCGGGTGAAACCTTAAAAGCGTTCAAAAGAGAAAACAGGTTGGAGAAAATATGGAGCATGGCAAAACCCGGCGATTATCTTTTCATTGAGTTTGCCCACAACGATCAAAAGCCCGGAGGTAATCATCTCGATCCATTTACAACCTACCAACAAACGTTAAAGGAGTGGATTGCTGAAGCAAGAAAAAGAAAAATAAACCCCGTGTTGGTTACATCAATGAACAGAAGAACATTTG
>JAICTW010000802.1 GCA_025936195.1 Flavisolibacter sp. | reverse complement strand
TTTGTTGCTACGTCTTCCACAAACTGTAAAAGCTTATTGTGCACTGCGGGTCCGTACGATAAAGAAGGACCTTTACTGCAAGCGGTATCACCTTCAATCATTTTATTGATCATTGGTGTGGAAGTATCATGCGTTACATCGGTAATGATGGCAACGTTCGGTTTAATGCGGCGGGCAATCATTTCGGCTCCGCGTAAACCAATTTCTTCCTGTACCGCATTCACAACATATAATCCAAACGGTAATTTCTTTTTGTTCTCTTTGATCAGTCTAGCCACTTCAGCAATCATAAATCCGCCAATGCGGTTATCAAACGCACGACCGATATAATAACCATAAGCCAATTCATCAAAGCCATCCTGGTAAGTAACCACAGCACCTACATGAACGCCCAGGTCTTCAATTTCCTTTTTGCTTCTGGCGCCGCAATCCAAAAAAAGATTCTCCACTTTGGCAACAGGCTCTTTATCCTGGTTGCTGATCCTCGTATGAATAGCAGGCCATCCAAACACTGCTTTCACCAGACCTTTCTTTCCGTGAATGAACACTCTTTGTCCGGGAGCAATCTGGTGGTCCACACCGCCATTTCTTTTTAAATAGATCAATCCTTCGTTGGTAATATAATTTACAAACCAACTGATCTCATCCACATGTGCTTCAATCACTACTTTAAAAGCTTCCTGCGGATTGATAACACCCACGGCTGTTCCGTAAGGATCGGTAAATACATTGTCAACAAACGGCTTTATATAATCAATCCAAAGCTTTTGTCCTTTTTGTTCAAAGCCAACAGGTGTAGGCGTGTTGATGTAATTTTTGAAAAAACTGAAAGCGTCCTGCGTTACTATGGATCTGTCTTTTTTAGCTGCTGCTTTTGCCATTCTTAAAAATTATCGGGCAAAATTAAATAAAAGGAGCAAAGGGGCTGACAACATCATCAGTCCATCCAAAACAAAATAGTATAAATAATCAGAAAAATTTTTCTTGGATGGATAATAAAGCAGGCTCAGGATTATTACAGGAATCGAAAGACCAATGATTGAAGCAATTGAAAAATAGTTCATCAATAGAACAGTTGTAGCAATAACAATAGCAACAGATCCCCAAAATAAAATGTCAATGCCTGTTTCATTCAGGTAAGTGATCAGACTCCGAATGCCCGCTTTTTTATCTTCTTCTATATCCCTGTAATCAAAAGCAATGCAAATGGCATAAATGTAAAAGAAGCGGTTGATCACAAACCAAACTTCAGCAAGGCTTAGTGTTTTTTCTTCTATTACCAACGGAAGCAACGTAGTTACATGCATCCAGGCAAAGGCCAGGAAAATGGTTTTACCTAAAGCAATTTTCTTCAGGTAAGAAAAAACAGGAAAGGAAATTTTTGGTGCTGAATATAAAAAGGTGACAAAAGCAGTAATGCCCAGCCAAAACCAATGATTAATTAGCAATAGGGTGAAAACAGCGGAACTGATCAATCCGGCAGCAAACAGTATCAGGTGAATGTGTTTATTGCAAATATTCCAGGCTAGTTTTTCCGACGGATTTTCAACCGTAGGAGGCGTAAGAAACCAATGAAAATTATAACTGCAAACAGTGCCTGAAAAAACAAATCCTGCCAGGGCAAAAGAAAATGGAAT
>JAICTW010000100.1 GCA_025936195.1 Flavisolibacter sp. | reverse complement strand
TAACTATGTCGGCTATGCCAAATGGTTTGCCGCTGTAAATAAAGCGTCCGAACCGTTTTAATCTTCAATATTTGGTTTTATCTTTATAGAAACCGTAATCAAATGAAAACTGTACGTTACATCTTTATTCTCTCCAGTATTTCATTTCTTGTTACTTCATGCAGTTTTACCAGCAACCTTTTTCAACGTAAACGCGGCTGTCCAAGCAATGGACGGAACGTTGGCGCCGAGCGGGTATTGGACATGTCTAAAAAAGAACAAAGAAAGGCCGGAAAATTTAAGGCATAACGATTGCATAATGCAACAAAACGGTTCGTTCCGTTGTCTATTAAGTAATATTACTTACTATTTAAAATGACGCTATATGAGTCTCACCCTACGAACAACATTGGGTTGTACAGAAGCCGTAATTGACGGCGATGGTGGTTTGAAAAGATTTTACCAGATCGCTGATATTTTAAGCGACGATCTCCAGGTGATCTTCACCAACAAGGAAGATGACTTTGATGCCATCAGCTGGGATTTTACATTAAGCAATCACCAACTGACCTTACAATACAGCATTTACAATGGCATTTCTGTTTTCCCCACAAGAATAAAGGATGCACGAAGAAGAGATAACAAAGCAGTTGTGGAATTAGCAAATGTTCTGCAGGGAAAATTGATGACGGTTGATATGCATAGACATATTGCTTAGTACAGATTGTGTCCGGTTATGGATTCGAGTATGTTGAAGTAGCTTACATACCTGTCCTCATCTATTTCTCCATCAATCACTGCCTGCTTAACGGCGCATCCGGGTTCATTTATATGAAGACAATTATTGAACTGGCAATCGTTCAACCGTTCCCTCATTTCAGGAAAATAACCGGATAGCTCTTGTCTTTCCACATCTACCAAACCAAATTCTTTCATGCCCGGCGTATCAATAATTTTTCCTCCAAAAGGCAGATCAAACATTTCGGCAAAAGTGGTGGTGTGCTGTCCTTTACCACTCCATCCGCTTACATCCTGTGTTTTGATTTGTGCATGTGGAAGGATGGCATTGATAAATGTGGATTTTCCTACACCACTGTGACCGCTAATTAATGTGATCTTATCTTTCAATAATTCTTTGATGCCTCGCAAGCTTTCATTTTGTTTTAAGCTGATACCGAGAACTGTATAGCCAATTTTCTCATAGACTTCTTTCAGCTTTTCAAATTTTACAATGTCCTTGTCTTTATACAGATCCATTTTATTGAACAGAATAATGGCGGGAACATGATACATTTCGCAAGCCACCAAAAAACGATCAATGAAACCCTGCGATGTTCTCGGTTCCTTAATAGTGGCAATTAACAGGGACTGATCAATATTGGCAGCAACAATGTGCTGCTGACTTTTTATTCGCGGTGATTGACGATTAATATGATTTTTACGATCATGGATCTTGGTGATGATCCCAGTTTGCTCATTTTCATTTTCCATTTCAAAATCCACAATATCACCTACGGCAATGGGATTAGTGGATGTAATATCATCCAATTTGAAAACGCCTTTCATGCGGGCACTCCACATTTTTCCCGACTCCTCTTTTACATTGTACCAGCTACCGGTAGATCTATGAACAATACCCTGCATGTTATGGAAATGTTCGTAATGAAGTATATCTCAAAATTATGTCGGGCAGCAGAAAAAATAAAGCAGCAAGAATTAAATAAACAAATTCCTCTTCAAACTTTGTCTTTGTGATCACTTCCACATCTGATTTTTCCAGGCGATTAATTTGCCTGTAAATTTCCTGCAGACTTTCCTTGTCTATTGCTCTGAAATAAGCGCCGCCAGTTTGCGTAGCAATCTTTCGTAACAGATCTTCGTCCAAAAAACTGGCAATTTTATTTCCTCTTTCTTCCACTGTTTTTGTTCCAAGCGCACCCAATCCAATTGTATAAACCTTTACTCCTTTTGCCTTTGCAATTTCCAGTGCTGTGTAGGGATCAATCACTCTTGTTTCGGGCGGTTGTTCATTTCCATCAGTCAATAAAATAATGATCTTGCTTTTTGCTTTGCTTGATGATAAACGTTCTACCGCTGTAGCCAGTCCTTCGCCAATAACTGTTCCGTCAATCAACATTCCACTTCGCAAATTTTCAATTTGCTGAACCAACGCATCATGATCAGTTGACAAAGGAAATTGCGTGTAAGATTCGCCCGAAAAAATCACAAGGCCAATGTTGTCAATAGGACGACTTCGTACAAATTCCTCTGCCATTTGCTTGGAAACTTCTAAACGATTGGGAATAAAATCTGTTGAGAGCATACTCCCGCTGATATCCATGCACAGTACAATATCAATTCCCTGTCCTTTTGTTTTTGTGGTAACATTTCGTACCTGTGGTCGCGCCAATGCTAATATTATGCAACCGATTGCCAGCAAACGGAACCAGAAGGGAAGATGAATAAAACTGTTTCTGATAGTGTTAACCGTAAATGCATTGGCTGTAGTTACTTTAAAAGAAGACTTTCGCCAGTTAGCAGTACGATAATAATACCAGGCAATTACAGGCAAACTAAGAAGAAAGGGAAGCACCCAAACATTTCTGAACTCAATATGTTTAAACCAGTCATACAACATTAGGTGTTCGATGTTTGAGGTTTAAGAGTGGGCACATAGGCACTTTCAATAGCAACAATACTTTCCCTGATGGCTTCAACAGAAATTCTCTTTTCTTCTGTTGACGACTGGTATTTGGCGTATTTGACAAAATCGCTGAGAAGTAAAGTTTGCACGAGCTGTTGATATTGATCTTTGTCCATGTTCAACTTTTCAATCTGTGCTGAAAGATCTTCTGTTGTTTTTGAAAAGGAATATATATTCATTCGCCTGTGCAAATATTCACGAAAGACCTGAATCAATTCCGTATAAAAAATTTTATTCTCTTCATCGGTTCTTTTTTGCAAAGCATCCAGCTTTTTTAATGAACGCTTGTAAACACCTTCATCCGAAACAAAGGCTCCTATGGGCCGTGGCTTTGCTTTCGGAAAAAATAAAAGGAACAAAAGCACCAGTACCAACATTCCGATCAAGTACCAATACCAGGTTGTTTGTGCAGGACGCTTTACTTCCATGATGTCGTGAATATCATGATAAGCCTGCGTCGTATCAAATGGGGATGGCGAATACGCAACATCAATTACTATAGGCTTTGTATGTTCTTTTCCCAGGGCAAAAGGGGCGATCTGAATTTTTCCCGAATCCCAGCTTGTCATGGTAAAGTTTTGGACCAGTGCAATGCCGCCGTTGAATTTGGACGTATCTATTTCTGATTTGTCCAGGATTTCAAATTTTGGAATGCTATCCACAATAAAAAAATCCAATGCTTCACCGTTATGAAAATTAGCTTGCAGGCGAAGATGAAATTGTTCTCCAATTAAAATCTGCTGTTTATCAGCAGCGGCAGTAATCTTTTGTGCGATCACTGCTACTGAAAAGAATGATATGAACAACAAAAAACTAAAACCTTTCATCTACGCATTTTCATTTTTTGGCCAGATGGAATTATGCATAAAAATTTTCTTCGCTTTGACTATGAAGTTGCCCGAAAATTTTTATGCTCCATTTCATTATTTATTCCTGCTGATAAAAAATCGTTTCAACACTTTCACATAATCTTCATCAGTACGCACATGCAACAAGCTGCATCCTGCACGTTTGAAGGTATCAATACAATAATCCGTTACACGGAAGAATTCTTTTTCATATTCATATCGAACAAAGGAACTGTTCGTATCCACCCATTTTTGTTCACCGGTTTCCGCATCTTCCACACGAAGCATTCCAATCTTTGGTAAGGTCTTGTCCATCTTATCATACAATTTTACTCCCACTATATCATGTTTATTTCCTGCAATGCGCAAGGCATCCTGGTAATTGGCGTCAATAAAATCGCTCAATATAAAACAGATGCTTTGCTGCCGTGTGGTATTGGTAAAATATTTGAGTGCTGTGCTCAATTGCGTAGTACCACCTTTGGTTTGAGAGGACAACAATTCACGGACAATGTACAATGCATGTTGTTTTCCCTTTTTTGGCGGAATGTATTTTTCAATTTTATCGCTGTATAAAATCACACCTACTTTATCGCCGTTGTTCACTGCGGAAAAAGCAATGACAGCAGCAATTTCGGTAGCAATATCTTTTTTTGTTCCGCACACTGTTCCAAATAACGAGCTTGCACTTACATCAATCAACAGCATTACTGTCAACTCTCTTTCTTCTTCAAAAACTTTACTGAACGGATGACCGAACCTTGCCGACACATTCCAATCAATAAAACGGATATCATCTCCTGCTGCATATTCCCGAACTTCTTTAAACGACATTCCTTTTCCCTTGAATGCAGAATGGTATTCGCCCGTAAAAAGATCAGTCGCCAGCTTTTTGCTTTTGATCTCAAGTATCCGGACTTTCTTCAGTATGTCGGAAGTAGTAGGCAAATTTTAATTTTTAATTTCTAAGGCAGATCAACTCTCTGAAGTATCTGATCAATCACATCAGTGATCACAATGTTTTCGGCTTCGGCTTCGTAGGTCAATCCAATACGATGACGCAACACATCAACGCAGATGCTTCGAACATCTTCCGGAATAACATAACCTCTTTTATTTAAAAATGCGACAGCTTTGGAAGCAATGGCAAGGTTAATACTTCCCCGGGGAGAAGAACCATACGAGATCAAAGGTTTTAAATTATCCAAACGATATTCCGATGGATTGCGTGTAGCAAAAACAATATCCAAAATATACTGCTCCACTTTTTCATCCATGTAAATATCACGAACCATTTGCCGGGCATTGATGATCTCCTGCACCGAAACCACCGGGTTGACATTTGGTGAAGAAATGCCCTGGACATTTTGGCGAATGATAATTTGTTCTTCGCTTCGCGAAGGGTACCCAACCACTACCTTCATAATAAAACGGTCCACTTGTGCTTCCGGCAATGGATAAGTTCCTTCCTGCTCCAATGGATTTTGTGTAGCCAAAACTAAAAACGGTTCATCTAATTTATATGTGGTATCGCCAATGGTTACTTGTCTTTCCTGCATGGCTTCCAGCAAAGCACTCTGCACTTTTGCCGGCGCCCTGTTGATTTCATCAGCCAAAATAAAATTGGCGAAGATGGGACCTTTTCGCACCACAAATTCATTACGCTGCTGGTTATAGATCAGCGTACCTATAACGTCTGCAGGCAGAAGGTCAGGCGTAAATTGTATGCGACTGAATTTGGCATGAATGGCCTGCGAAAGCGATTTGATCGTCAATGTTTTTGCCAAGCCAGGAACGCCTTCCAGTAATACGTGGCCATTACTTAATAAACCAATCAGCAAACGATCGAGCATGTAACTCTGGCCAACAATTACTTTTCCTACTTCGGTACGAATGTTATCAATAAACCGTCCTGCATAACCAATCCTTTCATTGAGCTGACGAATATCTTCTGAAGTTCTAAACATAGCTGAGGTTTAGGTGCGTAAAATACAACCTGTGCATTAGCAAAGATTCTGCCGCAAAGCTAAAAATCCATTTTTTAATGGCCTGACGTAAAAAATGTTTGTGATTTTTGCAGCAGTAAACATAAACCTTTATAAACACTTACCATGAAACCTCGTTTTTTAATCATTGCCTGTTGCCTTAGTTTTTTTTCCTGCAAAAAAGATTCAAATTCCGATCAGTCTTCCAATACACAAATACTCACCAACGCAGAATGGAAGTATGATTCCGGAGGTCTTAGTGATGCCAACGGCAATATTATTGCCGACATTACCACCATAGCTAATGTACCATCCTGCCTGCTGGATAACAGTGTTCGTTTTAATTCGGATGGAACGGGAACTGTTTCCGAAAATGCAAATGTTTGCCCCAGCGCTCCCGCCACCTCTCCCATCAATTGGAGCTTTGCTTCCAATGAAACAGTTTTAAATCTTTCAGGCGGAGCCATTGCCGGAATTGGCGGAAGCTTTCAAATAAAAGAATTATCCACCACCAAATTGTCTTTGCTTAAGGATACAACACTAATGGGACTTAGCGGAAAAGTCATTCTTAATTTGAAACATTGATCAGGAAAGATATTTGGCAACGATAGGCAATCGTCTTCCCACACCAAAAGCCTTTGAACTTACGCGAATGATGGGACAGAACTGATTGCGCTTATACTCATTGGTGTTGACAAGTCGCAAAATTCTTGCAACGAGTTTTTCATCATAGCCTTGTGCCATGATTTCTTTTGGTCCTTGCCGCAATTCAATGTATTGATACAGCACTCTGTCAAGAACAGAATAATCAGGCAGGCTATCGGTGTCTTTTTGATTGGGTCTTAATTCCGCAGAAGGCGCTTTCACTAAAATATTTTCCGGAATGATTTCTTTATCTCTGTTGATGTAATAGCCTAAAGCATACACTTGTGTTTTATACAAATCGCCCAACACACTTAAGCCACCGGCCATATCGCCATACAAGGTTCCATAGCCCGTTGCCAGTTCGCTTTTATTGGAAGTGTTTAATAAAATGTATCCGAATTTATTGGCAACTCCCATCAACAAATTTCCTCTGGTACGGCTTTGAATATTTTCTTCTGCCACACTAAAGGGAAGATCTTTGAAAATAGGATGCAGTGTTTCTAAAAAACTATCGTAAACATCTTTGATGGGGACAACATCATAACGGTTGCCGAGATTAATACTTAGTTGTTCTGCATCCGATACGGAATGACCGGATGAATATTGCGAAGGCATCAACAGCACATGAACGTTTTCTTTTCCCAACGCTTCCACAGCCAATGCCTGAACAACAGCACTGTCAATTCCACCACTTGCGCCAAGTGTTGCTTTTTTAAAACCCATTTTTCGGAAATAATCACGAATGCCAAGTATCAGTGCATCATGAATTTCCTGGATGTTTTTGGGTTCGGTTAAATATTTTAAGGTGTCAGAGTCGCGACCCACTTCAGCCGGTGAGTAATAATAACGACGTTCAGCCCCTTCCGAATCCTTCGGCGAGTGAGAACCCTGTTCACTAACCTCGCTTATAACAGATGTTGATGGATTGTCTGACTCTTTACTTTCAGCAAGTTTTGAACTACTAAAAGTTTCTTCAGCAAGCGAGGGTTGTGCCGAGGTTATCTCTCCCTTTCCAGCTAAACTGGAGAGGGTTGGGGTGAGGTAATAATCCTCTTCAAAATACTTCATCTCTTTCACCATATTTCCTTTTGCATCATACACCAGACTTCCACCATCAAAAACAATTTCTGTTTGCGAACCAACAGCATTGCAATACAACATTGGCAAACCATATTTCAAGGTATGCGCTTCCATAATGCTTCTTCTCACTACATCTGCTGCATAGTTGTATGGCGATGCGGACAGGTTCAGCATCACATCCGGCCTTTCCTTCATCAGTATTTCCATTGGCGTAATGCGGTACAAAGGATTATCTCCCAAATTCCAGATGTCTTCGCAAATAGTCACTGCCAGTTTCTTTCCTTTAAAATCAATACACTTCCATTCGAAAGCCGGTTCAAAATAGCGATACTCGTCAAACACATCATAGTTCGGCAAAAGTGTTTTATGTATTTCAGCTTTGATCTGTTTCTCGTGTAATAAAAAAGCAGCATTGAATAAATCTTTCCCTTCTCTCTGAGGATTGATTGCCGGACTTCCCACCAACACTCCAATGTCATCTGCATGTTCCTTTATGCGATCCAATGTCTCATAACACTGGCGAATAAAATCATTAAATT
>JAICTW010000073.1 GCA_025936195.1 Flavisolibacter sp. | reverse complement strand
GTGTTGTATATACTCAATCACAGCACCAACAACAGGGAATTGTCCAATAACAATGATAAAATAGTATGGATTGCCGATGAACCGAAAACCGGAGACAAATTTCTGGCACTTTTTAATGCTTCGGAAAAAGACGATACGATGTCCGTGGATCTGAAATCAATCGGGTTCAATTCTCAATGCACAGTGAAAGATCTCTGGACCGGAAAAAACTTAGGTAAATTCAAAAATGATTTTTCAACCTTTGTAAAAAAACACGGAACCTGTTTGGTACGCGTTTCAAAAACGAAATGAGACCTATTGTTACAGAAATAATGTAATCAACAGGTCTCATCTTTTGCTACAGCTTATGTCCTCACAAGCTGAGTTTAATCAACTCTTTATTTTTTCTTCTTGCCATATTCTAATTCCACATACACCGGCAGATGATCGGATGGATATCGCAGGTCTTTGGAATCGGACAGGATTGCATATTTATTCACTGTAAAATTGCTGTTGTGCGAAATGAAAATATAATCAATCAACATCGTTACGGGCTGGTCATGCTTAAAATCATTGAAGCTTCCTGAAGGACCAAATGGTTGGTGCATGGAAACTTCACGCGTATCGGTCAATTGTGTTTTCAAATATTGGATAAGAGGATCATTGGGTTCTGAATTCAAATCGCCGGTAAAAATTACAGGCAGGTTTGAGGTATTCAGTTCTTTCATTTTGGAAAGGATCAATTCAACACCCTTCCTTCTGGCGGTTACACCTACATTATCCAAATGGGTATTAAAAAACCAGAACTGTTTTTTCGTTTTTTTATCCTTCAACAAAGCATAAGTACATACACGGTTGTAAGCAGCATCCCAGCCTTTGGAAACAACATCCGGCGTTTCGGATAACCAAAACGTACCGGAATCTTTTAGTTGAAAGCGGTCTTTCTTATAAAAAATATTCGATGCTTCTCCTGTGTTGTTGTTATCTCTGCCCACACCCACATAACTGTACTCCGGTAAAGCTTTTGCAATATCAAGCACCTGGTTGGGACGGGCTTCCTGTACACCAAAAATATCCGGCCCGTAAAAATCAATTTGTGCTGTAAAGAAGTCTTTGCGATTATCCCATGCGTTCATGCCATCGGATTTCAAATCAAGACGGATGTTATAAGTCATCACTTTAAGATCTTGGGCATAAAGAGCAATGGTTACACTTATCAGTAAAACTGTAAAGAAATATTTTTTCATGGAGATCAGTTTTCAGTTTGATTAATTCTTATTGCTTTTGATAAACACGTACATAATCTACTTCCATCGTAGCGGGAAAACTTTTTTCATCAATTCCTTTTTTACCGCCCCAATTGCCGCCGATGGCGAGATTTAAAATCATATAAAAAGGCTGATCGAAAGGCCATTCCTGTTGGGTCTTGTGCTCATTGGAAAAGGTGAAATAGATTTTACCGTCCAACAGGAAATCTATTTTTTCAGGACTCCATTCGATGGCGTAGTTATGAAATTTTGAATAAGGCTTATTGATGAAAACAGCCTTGCCTCTTTGTGTGCCCTTCACGTGATTGTAAGCTCCTGAATGAATGGTGCCGTGAACACTGTCTTTTTCATAGCCCACATGTTCCATAATGTCAATTTCACCACAGTCGGGCCAACGTGTTGTTTTCCGGTTTTGCCCCAACATCCAGAATGCCGGCCACACACCGGTTCCGGAAGGAAGCTTTATCCGGGCTTCTATTTTTCCATATTGAAATTCGGCCTTGCCCGCAGAGGACAGACGTGCCGAGGTATAGTTTTTATTGCCCACTGTTTCTTTACGGGCAATGATCTTTAATGTTCCCTTATTGACAACAGCGTTCGACGGATTGGCCTCTGTATAAAATTGCTTTTCATTATTGCCCCAGCCACTGGCATTACCACGTGTTTCAAAACTCCATTTAGTGGAATCGGGCAGGCCCTTATAATTAAATTCGTCCGACCATACCAGCTTGCATTTTTTTGTTTGGGCGAAGGAAGCATTCAAAAGCAACATGCCGAGGCAAAGTATAAAGGTTCTTTTCATGATCTTAAATTCATTCTGATAAAATTTGCTTTTCAGTATCAGAACCAATGAACAAAAATTAATTTCTTTCAACAAAAGCAAAAAACTTTCAGGCAAAATAAAGCCGCCCATTTCTGCGCAGGGCAAAAATGAACGGCTGATTTAAATTATTGAAGGATCCACATCACCTTATTGATATCATCTACACCACCATACTGGCGGTTCAATGCATCAATCAAATTGGTGCGGTTGTAATTGGTTTCCGATGTTGGATACAACCAACGCACCGGAACCGCATTCTTATTGTTTACGTTTAAAGAAGTAGTAGGATTGATCGGGAAAACCGGATAGCCTGTACGCCTGTATTCAAAATAAGCGGTCAATGGATTTTGCATGAAGTTCAACAAATACTTCTGCATCCATATCTGGCGAAGCTGTTCATCTGTTGTGGATTTGAATGCCGCTTCACCTGTAAAATAATTATCAATGTACGATTGTGTAATGGCCATGCCGTGCGCATAGCTGGCTTTGGTAGCCATAAGGTTTGCCAGTGCCGATTTCACTCCGGATTCATAATAATCCTTTGCAGTGCCTGTAGTGATCCATCCCAAAATTCTGGCCTCAGCAAGAATCAGTTGTTGTTCTGCATAAGTCAAAACCATGCGTGGTTCGCTGGCCTGCTCTTTCAAATACCTTGAATTTAAAAGCGAATATTTATTGGCATTCAATGCCAGCGTGATATCATTATAATCATCAGAAACATTAGCGCCTACATAAGCATTGGGATCAGACTCGGTTAAACCGCCTGCGATTTTTGACTTGGCAGGATCAGCATAATAATACATCCTTCTGTCGTTATAGGTTTTCAGGTTGTCAATCACCAAAGAACTTACAATAGTCCTGCTGGTGAACAGGTCATTCGTTCCTGAAAGCGGATGAGGATTGGTGGTGGAATAATTCAAACCCAAAAACGTATTCGGTTGCAATAAATAATTGGCAGCAACGATATCTGCAAACCGGCCTTTTACATTCAATGAAGCCACATCTGCTTTTTTGCTCAGCGACATCAACACCTGCAAAGCAAAGGCATTGGTAGCACGGCGCCATTTGGCAGGATCGCCATTGAAAGGAGTGGGATCGCCGTCGAAAGTGGTGCCCTGTGCAAAAAACTGGTCGGCTGCTTTCAGGTCATCCAGAATTCCCTTGAACACTTCTTCCTGCGTATCGTACTTCACTGCAATTTCACCAGACTTTCCTTTGCCGGCACCGCTGTACGGAACATCGCCAACCTCCATGGTCAGGTAGTAGTACATATAAGACTTCATGAATTTGGCAAGGCCTTTATACGAATTCTCCATGACACTGCCCGATGCATATTTCAGCATGCTTTCAATATTGGGCAGCATGGTCATGGGACTGAAATCGGCAGCGCCAAGATAGTTGTATTGCGAGGACATCATGGACTCATTGCCATAAGCAATGTATTTGGCAAGAGCATTGTCCGACAAATAGGCCTTGGCATCACGTCCCTGAAATTTCAGATTCTTTAAAATGATATTGGTGGCCAGCATGGCTGCATTTACATTTTCAGTGGCATCGGGATTGGTATTGATCTCGTCAAACTTATTACACCCGCTTGCCAGCAGTCCCACCATCGCTATAAACAAAATATATTTTTTCATTTGATAAAATTTTGAATGGATTAAAAATCAAGTTTCACATTAAAGCCAACATAGCGCAGTGAAGGATCGGCAAAATTTTCTGTGCCGCCATCAATGTCGGAATACTTAAACTGCTTGGCCCAGTAGATCAGGTTTTGACCCACTGCAGAAACGGAAATGTTCTTCGCATTGATCTTTTTAATCCAGTTAGCCGGCAAATCATAGCTCAATGAAACTTCTCTAAGTTTCAGGAACGTTGTTGAATACAGGTCGGCCGGAGAAGGAGCACCGCCCCAGGCAGTTCCTTTATGCAAACCTTCGAGATAAGATTTGTAAGTGGTGTACACATCATTAGGTGCAAACACACGGGTATCGCTTACCACATTGTTATTAGCATCGTAAGTAATAGCGCCGGAAACCACTTTCACACCGTCGGCCAGATAATTTTTAGTGCCGGGTTTTGTGGCATCCAGATACCTTGCTTCGGTCAGCGATTCGGGATGATTGCCGGAACGCCACATGTACATCTCCGTTATGGATTGAGCCAAACCGCCAACGCGGCCATCGAGGGCAACATTCAACGTAAACTTCTTATAGTTCAAAGAAGTGTTGAAGCCCCAAACCCAATCCGGATCGGTGTATCCCGCCAGTGTTTGAATAGGCTTGTAAGTAGGCACACCATTGTTCATTACGATATGTCCCTGATTGTCGGTTTGATATTCATTGTATGTGTAGTAATCAGCTCTCTGTCCTACAGCTACCCAGGAACGTCCTTTCACAGAATATACTGAATCAAGTTGAGTGAAGTAAGTAGCAAATTTGGTCCAATTGAAACCAACATTCCATTTGAAATTATTCGTTTTTACAGGCGTTGCATTTAAGATCAGCTCTATTCCTTTTCTTGTACGCTCTTCATTGCTGTTGGTATAAACGCTCAAATATCCTGATGCAGGGCTGATGGAAGAAGTAACCAAAAAGTCATACATCCTTTTTTTGTACAGCGTTACGTCCAGCGACAATCTGTTTTGCAAGAAGCTGGCAAAGGTTCCCACTTCGGTAGTGGCCGATGCTTCAGGGAACAGATCGTCAGGCCTGATGGTAGTTGGGTAGCTGGCCGTTCCCAATGTTCCCCACTGATTGGTGGCAATGGCATACACATCGTTGATGGCGTAAATAGGCGCCGGTGTTTTGTACATGGTCCATGATCCACGAACTTTCCAGAATGATAACCAGTCTTGCTTGGGGATCAGGTCGGAAAGCACCAGGCTTCCCGCCAGTGAAGGATAGAAATAAGACCTTGTTGATTCAGACAAAGTGGATGCCCAGTCGTTACGGAAAGTTCCTTCAAGAAAAACCAGATTTCTCCAGCTTGCACCTGCTTTACCAAATACGCTATTCGTTTGTTTTTTATAGATCAAGGACATCACGTTCACAGGAGAAACAGATGATTTCAATGAGTAGTAGCCAGGAATGTTTAAGCCGCTTTGTGTACGGGCTTCAATACCTTCATCCTGTTTATAAAAAATGGATGCACCGGCAAAGCCATCAATGGTAAAATCAGAAAGTTTTTTATTTACCAATAACAAACCTTCGGTGCTGCTGCTATAACCACGACTTAGGCCTGTGTTGAAAGAACCTTTTTGCGATTCACCCCAGATTTCTGTGCCACCGGAAATAACTGTGGAACTGCCACCGCCCTGGAAGGAACCTTTCGAAATACGTACATCCTGTTTATTGCTGTAGTTATCATAACCTGTTCTCACCGTTGCTTTCAGCCAATCCAGGATGTTATAGTTCAGTGTTAGCTGCCCGTTGAAGATGTCTTTGTTGTAGGTATGCAATCTTTCATAACGGTCAAAATAAGGATTGTTATTGCCCGCAGTATAGCTGCTGTTTTGAACTTCATTCGGCACCAGCCAGTAATCTTTGTAATTACGAATGTCCCAATCAGGAGCCGACCAGATCAAAAGGCTGTACATCGGATCGTAACCGGTATACCCATTGAAGCCAATATTTGGAGAAGAATATTTGTTGTAGGACAGAGAAGTGGACAAAGAGAATTTATTCACTTTAATATCGCCGCCTACGTTGTAAGTGAGTTTATCAAATTTGGAGTTGGGATACGTTCCTTTGTTATCGACCCAGGTAACGGAAGCACGGAAGCCGCCCATTTCTCCAGACTGCGCAATACTCAGGTTGTGGTTAAGAATATAGCCCTGCTGAAGAAAATTTTTGAAATTGTCTTTACCCACAGGCAAATAAGGCATGGCCTTCATGGTTTTGGAAATGGGATCCCATTGAATCACGTCCTGTCCTTCCAGCGGAGCACCCCAGGAACCATCACCGGAGCGGGCATAAGTATTGGTGGCTGAATTGACTACACGGCCGTACATGCTTTGACTTTCGGGAATAGCCAAATAGCCCGCTGTGAACATAGAACTGGTGTTCACTGAAATACTCAGGCCTTTGCCATCTGCACCTTTTTTGGTGGTGATCATAATAGCGCCGCTTCCTCCGCGTTCGCCATACAAAGCAGAAGCAGTAGCACCTTTCAAAACGTTGATCGTTTCAATATCATCAGCCGGAATATCTCTCAGCGTTAAATTTCCGTAAGGTACTCCGTCAACAACGATCAATGGTTTTTCACCCCTGAGCGTTACATCCGGTTCGGCAGAAAATTCAGAACTGTTCTTCACGATCATGCCTGCAATTTTACCGGTAAGCGAAGTGGCTACGTCCACACCTTTTACAGTTTGAAGCGTATTTCCTTTTACCGATTGCGTAGCATAGCCCAATGCTTTTTCCTGGCGGCGGATGCCCAAAGCCGTTACCACCAGGTTAGTCATTTCAGGATTGGCGATGGAAAGGACCACATCATATACTGTTTTGCCTTCCATGATTTTTACCGTTTGCGCTTGTCTCCCTACATAGGTAAAGCGCAATACATCGTTGTCTTCTGCCTGTAATGTGTAAAAACCATTTTGGTCGGTAGTGGTGCCGCGGCCATTTTTGGTGTTAACAACACTTACACCTTCCATAGGGTTTCCGTTTTCATCCGTCACTCTTCCTTTTACTTCCTTTAGAACAACCTGTGGTGATGCTTCGGATGCGTTCACCTGCTCACGTTTTATAATGATGGTGTTGCCGGAGATTACATAATCCAGTTGCTGATCTTTCAGGCAACTGTTGAGCGCATCTTCAATGCTGCGGTTCCTCAAGTTCACCGAAACCTTTTTAGCATGCGACAACACTTCATCGGCATACAAAAACTGGTAGCCGGTTTGCTGAGTAATGGCTTCAAAAACTTTTTGAAGCGGAGCGTTGTTTTCTTTTACGGTCACTTTTTGCGAGAAACCTTTAGCGCTTACCTGAAGGCATGCTGCGATTAAGAAAACAGTAGTGAGTTTCATAATCCTGAACATTTTTTTTGAAAACCCGCTTTTATAGCTCACGGGTTTACAAAGAGCAGTTAAATACATAAGTTTGTACTGTTTGGGTTAATTAATAAGCGATCCTTAGTCAGATTTGTTTATGGAGACACTCAAACTTTACTGCCGGATTTCGCTGCGAACGAAGTCCGGTTTCTTATGTCTCGTAATCGTTAGAAGCAGAGAGCAAAATTTTTATAGCATAGCAATTATTTTTTTATGGTGATACAATGATTGTTTTTCCTTCTGTTTTAAAATGAACTGCACCTGTCAGTTCCAGTTTTTTAAAAATCGTGTCCACCGGTTCAGTTCTTGAAAGTTGCCCGGTGAAATGCATATTGACATTACTTTGATACACCACATCCACATCATACCAGCGTGAAAGCTGGCGAAGGATGGATCGGATATCGGTACTTTTAAATTGAAAACGGCCGTTCTTCCAGGCTACGGCTTCCTCCACATCGGCATGATCTTTCACCTCTATCATTCCTTCTCTATCAACCGATGCCTGCTGGCCTGGCTGAATAAATTTCGGAGACGGATTCGTTGAAGACGAGGCAGAAACCTTAACCAGTCCTTCGAGCAAAGTGGTTTTAACAGAAGCTTCATCTGTGTAAGCGTTCACATTGAAATGCGTGCCCAGAACTTCAATTTCAGAACCGGACGTCTGAACTCTGAAAGGACGATTTTTATTTTTCGCCACTTCAAAATAAGCTTCGCCTGTTATCTCTACTTTTCGCTCTTTGCCAGTGAACACCACAGGAAAACGGATGGAGGAAGCGGCATTCAGCCAAACTTTTGTACCATCGGTAAGTGTTACCTGGTATTGTCCGCCTCTTGGCGTGGTGATGGTGTTATAAAAAGCAGCATCGTTTTCAGTGATTTGCTTTCCGTTAATCGTATAAGCCAAAAGGCCGTTTTGTAATTTTTGAATTTTCACATTACCCAATTCACTAAGCATTCCGTTGGAAGCAGTGTCCAGTACAATGCTGGAGCCATTTGATAAAGTAAGTATGGCTTTATTACCTCCAGGCTGAATTGAACTTTGTTCAATCGTATTTGTTGCTTGCTTAACAGCAACTTCAGGAGCTTTTGTTTTAGAATTCCAAAGAAAATAAACGCTTCCACCAATAAGCAGTACCGCTGCAGCAACCGCCGGAATTCTCCAATGGAAAGATCTTTTGACAACCGATTTCTCCTGGTGTATGGTTTGAAGCAGCCGTGTTTGAATGCGGTCGTTCAGTTGTTGCTCCGAGTCGTTAGTCTGAACAAGAACCTCAACTTCAGAATCATCAAACGAATGATACCACTCATTTAATTGTTTGAGTTCTTCTTCGGTTGCAGTGCCAGACTGATATTTCTCAATCAGCAACT
>JAICTW010000298.1 GCA_025936195.1 Flavisolibacter sp. | reverse complement strand
TCTTCGCCTGTCTTTAACTGCTTTAAAAAATCGTCAATTAACTGTTGTTTCTGTTCCATAAACTGTGGTTTTAAAATTAAAAAAATAGTTGGGGTTGCAACCCCAACTATTTTTTACTTACACAGTTTGTGAAACAGTGCTCGATTTCGGCAAACTTATAAGTTTGCCATCTTTCCTTATTCAAGTCTTCGAGGAAACTCTTTAATCTATTTTCTATTAATGTTTCAACCACGCAATTCAGTTATTAAGTTCTTAATTGAATTTTTAAGTTTATCAGAAGAAATAATCCATCTGTCCATCAAATCATCGAACTCAATTTCACTACCATTATCTCCTTTTGACTTCACGTATAATGGTATGTTCAAACTTCCATCATTCTGCATTATTTCCTCAACATCCGCTATGAAAGTAAAACCCTCAACTTCTTCATAATTCCGGTAAGCACCCAATATCTTTTGGATATGATGCTCATCCAAGAACGCAACCGTCTTTTCCTTTCGCACTTCTAGTCTTGCGTCAATAAACAGTACTCTCCCTTTACCAACTCGTCGTTTATAATTGTTGCAGATGAGTAAACAAGATTCCATTGAAGAATTATAAAACAAGTTCTTCCCTAAAGCAATTACTGCGTCCACTATATCGCTTTCAATCATCTTCTTTCTCATTTCAGCTTCAGCATCCCGGAACAAAACGCCGTATGGCCAAAGAACTACGCACCGTCCATTGGCCTTGTCCAAACTCTTTTGAATATGCTGCTGAAACGCATAATCAGCCGTTCCTTGTGGAGGAGTCCCCCAAATGTTTCGTCCATAAGGATCGTTTGTCCATGCTTTTTGATCCCAGGATTTAATACTGTATGGTGGATTGGCAAGAATAATATTGAAGGTTTTCAATTCATCATTTTCTAAGAAGGCAGGAGTGCTTAACGTGTTGCCTCTTACAATTTGAAAATCCTCGATGCCATGTAAGAACATGTTCATCTTCGCAATAGAAGAGGTGATTAAGTTGATTTCCTGGCCGTAGAGCTTTAATGTTCTATATTCCTTGCCAGCATTTTTCAATTGAAGCGCACAATTCAATAGCAATCCACCGGAACCGCAAGTAGGATCATAAACACTTTCGCCTGGTTGCGGATCGGCAATTAATGTCATTAAACGTACAACCGTTCTATTAGTGTAAAACTCGGCCGCTGTATGTCCGCTGTCATCTGCAAACTGTTTGATTAGATATTCGTAGGCATTCCCTAATTCATCTTGAGGTACATGCGCAAGATCCAATTTGTGTTCACTAAAGTGCTCAATCAAATTAGTAAGTGTTTCATCGCTCAAACGATCTTTGTTTGTCCAGGACGCATCACCAAAAACACCATACAATTGCTCAGGGTTGGATTTCTCAACCGCTCTCATTGCAGTTTGCAATGCGTTGCCAACGTTTCTAGTTACCTGGCGAATATCTTTCCAATGAGCACCTTCAGGGATTTGAAATCGGTGGTTTTCTGCAAATGAAGCATAATCCAAATCACCGTCACTTTCTTTTATTGCCTGTTCATATTCTTCATCCCAAACATCACTGATACGTTTGAAAAACAACAATGGAAAGATGAATTGTTTATAATCGCCTGCATCAATGTGACCTCGTAAGTAAGTGGCGGCTCCCCATAAATATCGTTCAAGCTCTTGCAACTTCATTAATCAACTTAGTTTTTAGAAATTAAAGGAATGGCTTTTCTGATATCTGTTTCTATGTCCGACAACAACTCACTAAAAGCATCTTCATAAATGTGAACGAGATTTCTCTTCTTCCTATTCGGGTGTTTATTCCCTGATAAGAAATATGCTTTAAAGTAGTCGCGATATTGACGGAACTCTGTTTTATTCGTTACAAGAAGTTCTTTAGAAATATTCTTGTCAGAAACAATAACTGTGCGCCAGACTAAATTGGGTGCTGAAACTATTGGTTGTCCCTCATAAGTTTTGCGACCTAACCATTTCGACTTACTGACTCTTTGGATAAAAGATTTTAGGTCTGGAAGGCGTTCATAATATCTTCTCTTATATCCTAAATCTGTTTTTAGATCTATATAGCTTGCAAGTGCGGCTTTTTTCTTCTCAACAATTACGGCGACATCCGGCATTAATAATGGGCCTGAATTGTTTGGCTTTATTGAATAGTCAACCATAAAGTATAAACCGATGTTCGGGAATATAGATCTTAAATTGTCATATAGATATGCCGCTAATAAATCCTCTGCTACTGAAGAAATCGAATGCTGTCTTCCCCTGTATATGTCCTTTCGTTTGAAAGCTTTTGAAATATTCTCAGCATCTTTATACAAAAGGTCAACTTCATCGAAGAATTGATCAGGAGTCATGGAATTAGTTTAAAATCCTTTAGCAGTTGTTTAAAATGATCTTCAGCTTTCCACGCTTCATTTGCTGCCTCCTCTAATTGCTTTAGCGCCTCATCTATAGTTGGTAAATTATCTTCTGTTTCTTTTTCGATGTATAACGGTATGTTAAGATTGAAATCCTTCTGTTTAATGGCATCTATCGAAACCGACTTGCAGTGATTGATTACATCATTTCCTTCTTTATACCATTGATAAATTTGATCGACATTTTGTTGTTCTAAATAGTTCTGTGCCCGACCGACGCGTATTTGATTTGATGCATCAATAAATAGTACTTTGCCTTTTCTGGACTTTTGCTTTTTGGATTGAAAGATCAATACGGAGGCTGCTAATGATGTTCCATAAAAGATGTTTGCACCTAATCCAATCACAGCTTCGAGTAAATCCTGTTTTATTAAATGTTCCCGGATACGGCCCTCAGCGCCTTTTCTGAATAGAGCACCATGCGGAAGAATAACAGCCATTCTGCCGGTATCTATTTTCATAGATTTGATCATGTGCTGAACCCACGCCATGTCACCATTACTTTGTGGCGGTGCACCTGCGATGTTTCTTGCATAAGGATCACTTATCCAAATATCAGCCCCCCATTCTTTCAATGAGAAAGGTGGATTCGCTATGACGCAATCAAATTGTTTTAATTGGTCATTTTCGATGAACGCAGGATGCCTTAAGGTATCGCCTCGAACTATCTGAAAATCTTCTACGCCATGAAGAAACATGTTCATCCTGGCAATAGTAGAAGTGGTGAGATTCTTTTCTTGGCCATACATTTTCAGTGTACGGTAATCTTTGCCGGAGTTTCTTAAATGATCAATGCATTCGAGTAACATACCTCCGGTGCCGCAAGCCGGGTCATACACGGATTCACTTTCTTTCGCATCGATAATTAATCCGAGCAAGTGAACAACTGATCTTGGAGTATAGAATTCTCCGGCTTTCTTGTTCGTAAGATCGGCGAATTGTTTAATCAGGTATTCATACGCTTGCCCGAGTATATCCGGTTCAACATTTGCATTTGAAAGATTGTATTGCGAGAAATGTTCAATAAGATTTATTAAGAGTGAGTCGGGAAGTTTTTCCTTATTGGTCCAAGGTGCATCGCCAAATATGCCATATAAGAGATCAGGATTTGTTTTTTCTATTTCTCTGAAGGCAAACTGCAATGCTTTGCCAATATTAGTTGTACCCTGCCTAACATCGTTCCAATGGCATTTACCTGGGATGATAAAGCGGTGTAATTCGGCAAGAGAAGCATACTCTTTATCATTTCCTGATTCTTCTAATGCCGTAATATATTCTTCATCATAAACGTCCGAAATGCGCTTAAAGAAAAGCAAGGGGAATATGTAGACTTTGAAATCGGCTGCATCAACAGGTCCTTTCAAGATCCATGCAGCTTTAGCCAGATATTGTTCAAGTTTACTAAGGGTAAGTTTCTCCATTCGAGTTAGTTGGCTTGGCAATGTACAAAACATATCATTCTTCCCAACTTACATTATACATAACCAGTCGAACTCACGACTTTGGGTCTATCTTAGTAGACTTTCATAAAATTGGTAAAACGTTTGTCCCATGCTGATTTCCCACGCTTTTATAATCGCTTTCATTGTGAGTTAAAGGAGGCCAGTCTTGTTATCTCTTTCTCATGAAGGCCTTTACTAAAACTGCCACGTAGGCTAATGTTTTTCAAACAATTGCGTTTAACTTCACAAGTCTATTTAAATAGACTATGGGTGAAACAGAGAAAAATTGTACAGATAGTGATATACTGGAAACTTTACATGAACAAAGTGTATTTGCTCGTTTTGAAGATCCAGAATTAAAGCCTAAAACAATTCGCAGGAAAAAACCAGTGCGGTTAATAGAAGCCAATCCCTTTGCTGAAACTTGGCAGTTTCCTGTTAGGTTAGCAACTAGTGATTGTTTTATATCAAATGCGATTATCCCAACACCTTTCGATAAATTAAACGAATACCATATGGAGCTTATTGAAAAAGGTGACTTTAGACCTCATCTACTGGAGCCAAATCATGTAAAGATTTATTTAGAGAAAAACGAAGAAATTCGCGAGAAGGTGTTTGATATCAAAGATGAAGGTTCCCTTAGGGTTTTGTTTTACATCCTGTTCAATCTTAAGCATGGAGAACACTTTATAAAACTAAGTGGCGACAGAATAAGTAAAAAGCTTGGTTGCGACCGAAGCACAGTATTTAAATATATAAACACTCTTGAGGAAAATAATTTCATACGGAAGGGAGGAAGAGGAATGTATTTTGTGAACATCCAACTCTTC
>JAICTW010000120.1 GCA_025936195.1 Flavisolibacter sp. | reverse complement strand
GGAGAACTCAAGCCAAGTTTGCGGTTGATCTTATAACGACCAACTTCACCAAGATCATAACGCTTGTCAGAGAAGAACAATTTATCGATAATACCACGGGCTGTTTCATTATCCGGAGCATCAGCGCCACGCAATTGGCGGTAGATGACCTGTACAGCTTCCAGCTCAGAGTTGGAAGTGTCTTTATTTAAAGTGTTATAGATAATTGCATAATCACCACCGATGTCTTCTTTCTGAACGAAAATAGATTTGATATCCATTTCAGAAATGGTATCAACAGCTTCTTCATCCAAAACAGAATCGCGTTCCAAAACCACTTCGTTTCTTTCGATTGAAACGACCTCACCGGTGTCTTCATCAACGAAGTCTTCAACCCAACTGCGAAGAACACGTGCGGCTAAGCGGCGACCAACGAATTTGCTTAAAGATTTTTTATCGCCTTTTACTTCGTCAGCCATTCCGAAGAGCTCGAGAATGTCCTTATCGGTTTCGTAACCGATAGAGCGAAGCAAAGTAGTTACAGGAAATTTTTTCTTGCGGTCAATGTAAGCATACATCACATTGTTGATGTCGGTTGCAAACTCCATCCACGCACCTTTGAAAGGAATCACTCTTGCAGAGTAAATCTTAGTTCCGTTCGGGTGAATTGACTGACCGAAAAATACACCAGGAGAGCGATGCAACTGGGAAACCACCACACGTTCAGCTCCGTTGATAACGAACGTACCACGGGGCGTCATGTAAGGAATGTTTCCGAGGAACACGTCCTGAACGATTGTCTGAAAGTCAATATGCTCTTCATCATTACAGCTCAGGCGGAGCTTTGCTTTTAAAGGCACCGCGTAAGTCAGTCCACGTTCCATACACTCTTCAATAGTGTAGCGTGGAGGATCAATGAAGTAATCGAGGAATTCCAGAACAAAAATGTTGCGGGTGTCAGTGATCGGGAAATTCTCCTTAAACACACGGAATAATCCTTCAACGTTCCGTTTGTCAGGAGTTGTTTCTAACTGAAAGAATTCTTTAAAAGATTGGATCTGTACAGCCAGAAGATCGGGTGTTTCGGCGATGTTTCCAATCTTACCGAAGTTAACCCTGTGATTCAATTGTGTAGGCATATGATTAAAAACCGGTTTTTTATATTTGACGGCAAATCAGCTACAGGCCTTTATCTCAGTGGAAATAAAAGCAACTGTAACAGAACTATTTAAGCATGAATTGCGACGTCAAAATGTTTTTGGCCAAAACTAAAGGACTGCAAAAGTAAGGATTTAAGCTACACGAGCAAGGTTTTTTACTCACAAAGATTAAGCCGAAAAAGTTTTTGGGATTGTTTTAATAGATTGTAACTTTTTCTCATGCAAAAGATCAAAAAATTTTTCAAGGACTATTTCACGTTCAGCAAAAAAGACAGAGTTGGTGTGATTGCTTTGGTTTGTCTGATAGGGATCATTTATGCTCTGCCGTATCTGTTTGCGAAGAAGAATAAAACCTTCCCTGCAAAGCAAACTTCGGTTTTGGTGAAGGCAATGGATACGTTGGCTGCAAAACAGAAGGAGAGCCATTATCAGAAAAATTCGGATGAGAACGATAACGATTATCAATATCAACAAAGCCAGACAAAAAGCTTCGCAAATGGAGAATTGTTCCAGTTTGATCCAAACATCTTATCAGTTGAAGGTTGGGAAAAATTAGGATTAAGTGAGAAAACGAGCAGGACCATTGATAAGTACCGAAGCAAAGGCGGAAAATTTTACAAGCCCGAAGACATCAAAAAGATTTGGGGAATGCCGGAAGGCTTTTATGAAAGAGTGAAGAATTACATGGTGATCGCTTCTGTTCAGAACAATTATCAACCAAACGATTTTCAGAAAACAGGTTATACAAAGCTTGAAAAGACAATCGTTATTGTAGATATTAATGAAGCAGATACTTCCGCTTTTATTGACTTGCCGGGTATTGGAAGCAAATTGGCTGCACGGATTGTAAATTTCAGAGAAAAATTGGGCGGATTTTATTCTATTGAACAAATTGGCGAAACCTATGGTTTACCCGATTCTACTTTTCAAAAACTAAAAGCTTCTTTGCGGTTGAGTGGCTCTGTAAAAAAATTAAATATAAATACGGCAACGAAAGATGAATTGAAAGCACATCCTTACATTAAATGGAATTTAGCGAATGCCATTGTTGAATACAGAAATCAACATGGAAATTTTAAAAGTCTGGAGGAGTTGAAGAATATTGTTCTTATGGATGAAACCAATTTTAAAAAACTAGTTTCTTATTTAGAGCTGTAATTTTCATCTTACTTCTGAGAACAGTATCGAATCTATTATTGAAGAAAGAAATTCTTCTTACAAACACGAACAAAGTTGTCGCATACATGGGAATGCAACGAGAATCTAAAGATTAAAGCTTCTAACCGTCCGCAATTGCTTTCGCCGCAATCCATCCACTTGTCCATGCATGTTGAAAATTGAACCCTCCTGTTATTCCGTCCACATCTAAAATTTCTCCTGCAAAAAATAAATTGGAAACTCTTTTACTCATCATGGTATTGGCATCCACTTCAGACAAATGGATGCCACCAGCAGTGACAAATTCTTCTTTGAATGTGGTTTTGCCTTTTACTTCCGCAACATAATCAATTAGATTTTTGATGAGCATATTTTCAACTTTGGAAGAAAGATCAGCAAATCTTATTTCACTATTTACACCGGATTGTTCCAAAATAAATTGCCATAAACGATTGGGAAGAAAAGCAAAATTGTAATTGATAACTTTTTTTGAAGAATTTGAAACTCTGAAACTCTGGAACTGTTCTTTCAAGCTTTGTTCGTTGAACGAAGGCAACCAGTTGATATGAACAATAAACTGATAATTGCGTGCTGCTAATTCCTTTGCTCCCCATGCGCTTAACCGTAAAATAGAAGGTCCGCTCAATCCCCAATGGGTAATTAAAATGGCACCTTCCTCAGCCAGTTTGCTTCCCTCAATTTTCACTCTCACCTTTTCAATACTGACTCCCATCAATTGTGTGATCAGATGTTTCGACAAATTAAAGGTGAACAAGGATGGAACGGGTTCTGAAACCGTATGGCCTAAATTTCGCAACCATTGAAACATGGAAGCTTTTGCATAACCGCCACAAGCAACAACAACAAGGTTGGCGGTTAGAAGTTGTTGATTGGCCACATGAACTGCAAATTGCGAATTGCCAACTGATAATTCCTTCACTTCTGCATTCATCCTGATTTCAACGCCATACGAATTGGCCCCATTCATTAAGCAGTCAACAATGGCTTGAGAAGAATCTGTAACAGGAAACATCCGCCCGTCTTTTTCTGCTTTCAACTTCACTCCTCTTTCTTCAAACCACTTGATGGTATCGGTAGTAAAAAATTGATGGAAAGTTTTTTTGACGAAGTTTTGCCCGCGTGGATAACGTTTACTCATTTCAACAATATCAAACAAAGCATGCGTAACATTACATCTTCCCCCACCGGAAACTTTTACTTTGGAAAGCAGTTTGTTCGTTTTTTCGAGAATGATCACATGCAGATCAGGATTCATTCTGGCTGCATTCACAGCACAAAAAAACCCTGCGGCACCACCACCAATAACAACCAGTTTTTTGGACACTTTAGTTTTTCACGAAACTACTTGTTTTGAGCTGTATCAATTATCTGATCAATTAAATTGTCAACAACCAGAAATCAATCTTTTACAAAGGGAATAGACTTTGTCAACTCATTGGTCCTTACAATAAGAAAATAAAGTCCTGATGAAAGATCTTTAACCGGCATTTGAAAATCTGCTTGAGCGGTTAACGACATAAATTGTTTGCCTAAATATTTTTCTCCGGCAGGACCAAAAATTTCCGCATTGATTTTCCCATCGCCATTTTCTACAGAAAAGACAAGTGTATTTTTCACAGGGTTCTCTTTTAAAACAACTTGAACAACCCTGTCTTCAATCCGCACCATGCGTAAGTCGGAATATTGGTATTGTCCATTCTTCATGATCAGTTTTAAGCGGTACAACATTCCCGTATTCATTTTTGGATGTGCATCAGTTGTAGTATAGTTCATATCGCCTGCTGTGCTTTTTGCATTAACGTGGATGATTTTTTTGAAGTGAACTCCGTCATCAGCTCGTTCTATATCAAAGCCAGTAGCATCCTGATTATCCGCAACAGACCATGAGAGTTTTACTTTTTTGCCGGCAGGCGATGCTGAAAACGATTTCAATTTCAAAGGCAGAACAGCCAAATCTCCCTGCACCCAAACCGAATAACTGTAAGCAGGCAATTCCATATAAATTTGATTGGAACTGCTTACAACCGCATAAGGAAATGCAGAATTGCCGAGTATATCTGTGAAATGTGTTCCTTGTGTAACAGCGCCTCCTCTTATATTGATCTCATGATCTACTTTGAGAGGAGTGCCACTAAAGTTAATAGCCACCACAACATCCTTATTCCCATTAGCAGAAAAACCCTGCAATTGGTAGATTAACGCCTTATCAGAAGATCCACTGATAAAATTGCTACTGTACGGTGTTGAAAAACGATTAAGATAATCTGTAGACGGCGAACCATTGATATATAATTTCAACGCCTGCATCAAACGGTTCAGCTCCGGTTGATACGCCGGAAGATCTGTAGGATGATAGGAATACAATCCACCCGATGGAGCCGGATATCCATAATAATCCGGATAGAAAATAGTGGGCAAGCCCAATTGGTTATTAGTTAAGATGTATGCGTAAGCAAGATTTGGATGATTGCGGATAAGCGAAGCAAATCCGGAAGCATCTCTGAAATCGTGGTTATTGATGAACGTAACAATATTAAATCCACTTACACCGGCCGCATCATGTAAACTTCCATTAAAAACATTGCGCACATCAAACCCACTTTCGTCACAAGCCTGGCGCAGGTTTTCGCGTAAAGTGAAATCAAATATCTTAGGCTGAATAGCTGCCTGAGTGGAAGTCTCCATGTACGATTTTACATTATTGATCCATCCACCCAGGTCAGATGTATTGGTGCTGTACCATTCACCAACTACCAATGAAGGATCCATGTTGTATTTATGAAGACTGTCCAAAAGATCGCCAACAAACTCCGGAGTAAAATGTTTCACTGCATCCATTCTGAAACTACGAACACCAAGGTCGCTCCAGTTCCATTTGGCATAAGCGATCAGCGAATCTTTTGTTTTCTTTTGAAACTGATCGTAATCATAATAAAAGTACATGCCGTCCCAATCACCATTTAAATAAGTTGAAGAAGCATTGGAAGAATTGGGTTTGAAGAAATCATAGTTCATTTGTCCGCGTCCACTCAACACCTGTGAAAAATCGGTGTAGGTTTGATATTGTAATTGGTTAACAATATCACTGCCTAAGGAGCCACTCCATATTCCATAAATGCGATGATCAGAATAACCACCTGTGTTAGTAAGATAAATAAACAAGGTATCTCCGGCCGCATTAAAATCAGAAGCATTCAGTGTTAAATGAAATTCGTCCGTTTTACATCCTGATGCATCTACATTGGCCAGCATATCCCTTCCTAATTCGATTGAATTGTTCGCTTCACCGCAATCGCCTCCTCCATTTGGTTCCGATTCACTTAAGGCTGTCAGGTTCTGATAACCTTTTGTTTTTGTTTCCATGTACACTTTATAACCATAATTATAAAAGCGGGCATCCTGTGTTTTGGAGCTGATCTTAAAATAATAATCACCAGCGCCATTACCGCTGCTCCCGCCCAATAACAAAATGCAACGGAAACGATCGGAAGGGAAAGGTTCTTTTGCTGCTGTATAATAGTTAGTAATGTAGTCTTTCACCGGTTGATTGTTTTCGGCTTTGCCTCCATCGCGGTGATTAAAAATCACATCAGCCACCGGAGCAATGCCCTGACTGCTAAATTCGGAAAGCATAGCATCCAACGCAGTTCTTGTTCCCAAGCCGGTTGTTTGGTTACCAATGAACAGATCCATTGGATTGTAACCATTGCTGTTTGGTCCTGAACTGCTTACCGCATGTGGTGGAAACCAGATATGCGTAATACCGGCCTGCTTGAGCGAAGCCGCTTTTAGCCGCAAGGTGTCGGCCCAACTTTTACCATCGGAAGTTTTTGGATAATCCCAGTACCAGCCTTGCATTAATACTTGTTGTGAATAGGAAAACTGAGTGCCTAAAAGGACGAACAGCACTGAAAAAAGAAGCATCTTTTTCATAAGCAGCATCGTTAAATCAAATGTGTAGAGGGAACACAACTAAGTTAAGATAAAAAACATTCCGATGCCGAATTGCTTCAGTATAAAATCCCGAGATAGCTGCGCTGAACTGAGAAGTAGCCAACGCTTTGAAGAAGTCAGTTCTTCAAAAATCAATAATAAGCTGAAAACAAATTGACATTGGCTTTTTCCGCTGCTTCAATGGGAGTATAATCAGAAAGGATATCTGCTTTATTTTTCTTTACGCAAACATCGTGTTCAAAATGAACAGAGGGCTTTCCATCCTTTGTTCGAACGGTCCATCCATCATCATCGGTATAAACATCTTTTCTTCCGAGGTTGATCATTGGTTCAATAGCAATCACCAGGCCTTCTTTCATTACTGTGCCCGAACCGCGTTTGCCGTAATTAGGTACCTGAGGATCTTCATGCATGCTTTTCCCAAGCCCATGGCCAACCAATTCTCTTACCACACCATAGCCATATTTTTTTTCGGTGAACTCCTGAATGGCATACGATACATCGCCAATACGATTACCGGCAACTGCTTTCTCAATTCCTTTATACAAAGATTCCTTTGTTATCCTCACCAACTGAATTACTTCTTCTTTTGCTTCTCCAATCACGAATGTGTAGGCATGATCACCGTGAAATCCGTTTTTATAGGCGCCTACATCAATGGAAACGATATCACCATCCTTTAATTCATATTCGCCCGGAAAACCATGAACCACAACATCGTTCACCGAGATGCAGGAATTAAAAGGATAACCATGAAAATTTAAAAAGGAAGGAACCGCCTTATTGTCGTTCAAAAATTCTCCAATGAATCTGTCGAGCGAAATGGTTGTGACTCCCGATTTTAAGATCTTTGCCACCTCAGAAAGCGTTTTACTTACCAGTAAAGCGCTTT
>JAICTW010000793.1 GCA_025936195.1 Flavisolibacter sp. | reverse complement strand
TAGTCGATTTCTGCGTTTTGTGAAAAAGAAGCTAGGCTGAGAAACAATAATGCAAGTGAGCTTGCATCTGAAAATTTAAATTTCATAATCTGAGTTTTAGCGACCATTAGTTTTTTTCTAAGTGAACCTGAAGACCAACACTGACCTGAAATTGACTTCTCTCAAATTCTTCATTCGTGTATTTGGACAGTGCATATCCCGCAAGAAGTTCCAGCCCTACGCAAGAATTAAAATAAATTGAAGGCCCAGTAGCAAAAGAGAAACTGTGAAGTGAATATTTTGTCGGTGTGCTATTATAACCCTTTACTTTCTCAGAACCGAATTGTAACGTTAGTTCTGTGAGGATGTTGAATGGCTTTTCTACATTGAGAAAATAGTATCTGGAAAAAGGGCCAACATAGAAGCCAGTTTTCTTTGAGGAATACGTTGAAAAGGCTCTTTTGTCGTACACATAGCTTGGTTTTAGACCTGCACATATTTTATCCAGGAAGAAGTATCCAATATTTGGAGACAATTCTAAAAAATGGCTCGTCTCATCAAGAACTTTATAAACGGAAAAACTTCCATTACCTCCCACTAACCAATTGTTCTTAGTTATTTGCGAAAAACCTGCAAGCGAAAGATTTAACGCGACAAGGAATACAAGAATTACTTTCATAAGCGACCAATCGTTTTTCTTCCGCAAGGACATTTCATCAAAAGTGTCACTGATATAAAAGAAAAATAATGACGATGGTCAGTACATTAACCTGTCTTTGTCATATGAAAGAACATATAGACAGAAGCACTCGATCAAGAAGGTATACAATGTGAGAACTAGGCTTCTCAATAGTTTCCGCGTTTATGCTGTTATTACTTTCCCGGTAGTAATGGGCAAAAATCTACGCTTACCGAAATTTTTGAACTCTCTCGGTTTTATAAATCTGGAAGGGGTGAGCGAATTGATTGTATAACTGGTTAAAAATCAATAACGGTTTTCAAATCTGTAAGTAAAAAGTTCGAACTCCGGCTAGTCTTGGGCACAAAATCGATTTGAAAATGATTGATTTTCAATTACGTTGTTTCGTGAGAACGCCCCACTATTCTCATGGCAGTTCATTTATTATGCATCGAAAAAGAGATAATTCACTTTAAAAAAGGCTCATTTCTTCATTTTTGACGGAACATTCAGCACCGCAAAGAATGCAGGTTTTGGTTTCCGTTGCCTATCCCATAGTGCCGGGTAATTTGTTCTTCCGGGAATCGGATAATCATTCTTCCAACTCATCCCGTCGTGTACCCCCCACAGTGTTACTCTTGATATCTTGCCTTTTTTCTGATAAAAAATGGAGAAGAGTTCTGCGTACCTGGCTGCAAGTACCATTTGCATACTGTCGGGCAAGCCTTTTTGATAAGGATCTAAAAACGATTTAAACTCTTCCAACTGAAATTGCTTATCAGCCATGCCCTGCCCAATTATTTGTCCTTCCCTCGTCAACGGTAGGACATCCACGTCCAGTTCGGTAATCATCACTTTCACTCCGCATGCAGCATAAGCATCAATCGCCTCCTCGATGTATTCTGTTTTGGGATAGTTTAATCCCCAATGACCTTGCATACCAACACCGTCGATCCGAATTCCTTGCTTTTGTAGCATTTTGATCATACGAATAATACCATCTCTTTTTGAAGG
>JAICTW010000730.1 GCA_025936195.1 Flavisolibacter sp. | reverse complement strand
TTATATTGCTACTAACTATAACTGCTATGAAGTTTCTTGCTCTCCTTTCCTGCTTATTCATCTCTGCTATTATTTCTGCACAAATTCATTTCAGTTCCGTTTCGTTCAATGAAGCCTTGCAAAAAGCAAGTGCAGAAGGCAAAATCATTTTCCTTCAGTTTGAAGCTGCTGACTGCAACCAGTGTAATGATGTTGCTAATAAAGGATTTGATAACAAAGAAGTGGCCGATAAAATAAACCAGACTTTCTTTTGTCTTAAAATAGATCCACAGCATCCCGACAGATCCAGAATTGCCGCAAGCTACAATCTTGATGCAAACGAAGGCTTTGGAACTCTGTTTATTGATAATAGTGGAACGATCATTCATAAATTTTTAAAAACAACAACGTTCTCAAAAGAGTATCTGAACCAGATTGAAGTTGCTTTGATGAAAGCAGGTGAAAATTTAAAGATTAATGAACTGGAAAAGGAATATGAAAAAGGCAATAGAAGCTTTGGCTTTTTACAGGTTCTTTTAGAAAAAAGAAGAGCCTTGAACATGCCTACAGACTCTTTGCTGGACGAATATATTGATGCCTTGCCTTTCGATTCGCTGAACTCAACATCTACATTAGTTTTTATTGCAAAAATGGCTCCCTTACTTGATAGCAAAGCGGACAAAGCCTTACGGAAAGATCAGGCACAGTTTAATAGAGCCTGGTACAGCATGAGTTTGCAAATGCGTGTTGGCATCAACAACACTATCAATTTCAAAAGCATGGAAAAAGCCATCAAAGACAAGAATGAGAAATATGCCATTCGCACGGCAGCATTTGCGCAGGCAACTAATAGCAGCAATTCTGCAGCAGGTGCAAAAGCATACGATAAGAACATGCTTCGCTTTTATGATGAAACGAACGACACCACTGCCTATTTCAAAAAATCAATTGCCTATTTTGAAAGGTATTTTTTAAGCGTGAGCCCTGATTCCATTAAAAGATTTGATTCTTTGAATTTGCAAAGAATGATCGGTTCAGCAAAAAGAGATACGCTAAAAGATGGGAATAAAAATAAAATCGTCAGCACAATAGCGTATGCTCCTACCGCTCAGAACTTTTCCCGGGAACTAAACAATGGCGCTTATGAGTTTTATAAAAAAACAAACAATCCCTTCTTACTTGCTATTGCTACGGAATGGATCGAAAAGGCATTGGAATTTTATAAAACACCTCAGGCACTTGACACTTATGCTAAATTATTATATAAGCAAGGTCAGAATGAAAAAGCCATTAAAGCCATTTCTGAAGCAATTGCGCTACAACAAAAATTAGGATTTCCAACAAAAGAATATGATTCTGTTTTAGAAAAAATGAAGAATGAAAAATATCTGGAACAATAATCAAATTTTCTTTGCATTCAAGTATCCGTTCTTCTGCAACCACTGCAACACTTTATCTCTTTGATCCCCCTGAATAATGATTTCTCCCTCCTTTGCAGAGCCGCCGGTGCCGCAATAATTTTTCAATTTTTTTCCCAAATCTTCAAGGTCCTCTTCCTTGCCAATAAATCCTTCGATGAGTGTAACCACCTTACCACCTCTGTGTTTGGAATCCAACTTTATTTTCAACTTCTGCTGTCTGGCGGGCACAGTTTCCGCATTCTGTTCCTCCTCATTCTGAAATTGAAAATTCGGATCAGTACTATAAACAAATCCAAGCTTATCACTTTTATTTTTTTTACTCATTGCTTTGAAAATTTATTCGCAAAAATCCAGTTATCGCATGAATCCCGGTTCAGACTTCTGCTTTCAAACTCAAATCCAAACTCCTGGCCTGGTGAATGACTGCCCCAACGCTTATATAATCAACTCCTGTTGCTGCATAGCTTTCAATATTGTTCAAATTGATCCCACCACTGGCTTCGGTTTCAAACGCATCATCAATTAATTTTAATGCTTCCGTTATTTGCTGCGGCGTAAAAT
>JAICTW010000556.1 GCA_025936195.1 Flavisolibacter sp. | reverse complement strand
AGGCAACTAATTCGTGCGAATCAACAGGGAGATCGTTTGGTGTTAATGGTCCTGCGTATTTGATAAAGTTCCCGGCAAACCAGTGATACTCGGCTGAGGATGCGAGGTTTTCTACCTGCTCTCCGAAGACGCGTCGTAAAATTTTAGCACCGCCAGCACCTGAAGAGCCGATGAAACCAATCGCAAACCGGGGTTCATACGCCATGGTTACCAAAGCTGCTTTTCCATATCGTGATAAACCTTCAATACCCACACGTTTGGCATCAACAGCTTTATCGGTTTCAAAATAATCGAGTGCACGACTGGCGCCCCATGCCCATGCTTTTAATGTTCCCCAATCATCGGGCTTGCGTGGTTGTCCTTTGTTCACCAATCCAATGATGCCTTGCGTTAATCCTGCGCCATTATCGGCCTGGTAAGAAGTAGGAACGATGACTGCATAGCCCCAACCTTTTTGTAATAATTGTTGTTGCCATGTTGGTGGCGGATTTTTTGATGTGTCTCTTGGTGGAGTAAATCCCGCGGGAAAAATAAAACCAAATTCCATGATCACAGGAACGGCACCTTTTGCATTGGCTGGTGTGCTCAAGGTTAGTTGGATATCTACATTGATTTGAGGATAGGATGAATTATCAACATGACCGATCAACTTTTTTGTAATAACCGGAAAGCTGCCATTCATTTCATTGCTTGTGCTGACCACTTCCCAATTTACTTTCGGAAGATTTTTTGGAGTGCGGCCATAAACTTCTCTGTCAAAATCTTCAACAATTTCGGGACGGCGTTTGTTCCACCAGGTTTTGGCATCCGTTACTTTCTTCCCATTTTTTAAAGTAAGCGGATCGGGTAAAGTATAGGAAGGAACTTTTGCTTCATCGGAATTCGCTGCGTTGGGTGCCTGCGGATTTCCTGAAGGACCGGGACGGGTGGAAGAAATGTTCAGTTGCGACAACATGTTTTTGTAATCAATTTGTGTGAGCTTATTGATGCTGTCTATTCGCAAACTATCGGCACGTGTAAACCTGAATTGCGAATAAGAAATTGTTGTCATCATCAGAATGAAAGAAAGAAAAAGGATCTTTTTCATTGTATGGTTTTTAAGTGCTTTGTTAATACGTGTACATTTTTACATGTTGAATGCTGTATTCATTCACTGGTATTCGCACATGCCTCCCCTGGTGGTCCTGGTCGCCATTCATTCTCCGGCCGGCAGTCCATTTTTCATTTTCAAATCTTCCCTCATCTATGCTCAGGATACCGGCTCTTTTGCCGGCTACTGTTAATTCAACTGTGATAACCGCTCCCGTTCCCGCAACATAAAATTCACCCGGTGCTACGGAAATAATAATGCAGCCTGTTAATGGCCATAAATCATTCTTCGCTTCCGGAGACCAGCCAAGTGTGTAGTCATGCTTTATCGTTAAGCGATAATATCCAAGTGTGATTTGTTGTGTAGATGAATCTTTGCTCAATAAAAAACCACGCACATTTTCCTGTGGCTGGTAAGCAGTGATCAAAGGCGTGATCTGTTTTAGAATAGCATAGGCTTTGGCGATCGGCTCTTCTTCAGGATGGTTTGTTGATTCAATGGAAAAAGGAGAGAAGCTCAGACAATTATAGTTGCCGAATGCAAAAAAAGCTTTCGCATCAATGCCATTTTCAAAGCGAATTTCAGGAATGAATAAAGGATTTAAATTTCTCGCGTACAGATCGCACCAATGTTTGAAATCGGGATTGTAAAAATCAGGAGCGAAAATATCAATGGAAGGAGCGGCTGCTTTCCAAACATCCAAAATGTGAGGCAAGGGTCCAGCGCTTGGATATTGTCCTGGCTTCCATCCCGCACGGTTTAATGCCGCATTTACATACATCGGTAAATCATAAACTGCTTTTCCTCCTGCGGCAATTTCATTTGCGAATTTGGCATAATACCAGGCCATAAAAATTTCATCGGTGGACAAACCTTTTCCAAAGATTGCTTCCCAGTTTCCCGAAGTCTTGTAGCCATTGCTTTCCCAAATGGATTTCAATTCAGGAAGCAAACCGGATTTGTTCTTTTTCAAATAATTGATGAATGCATCAGGAACAGGACCATTGAAAGAAGCGTTGGCCGCTTCATCATGGGACCTGGCATCCGGCAGCATACCAATTTCATTTTCCACCTGTACAGCAATAACTGTGTTCTCTTTGCTATCTGTTTGTTTGATGTGTTGCATCAAATTCACAAATGCTTTTTTATCAGCATCGAGATTTTTTTGATTAAACGGTGTGAGTATTTCCTGTTTGATGCCATTTTTATCAAGGGCCCTTGGAAATTTTGAAGTATTCGTTTTCACCCAGGTAGGAGCATAGCAGGACATGCTGTTCTTCCATGCACCAAACCAAAGCAGCACAAGCTTCATACCGTTGGTCCGTGCATTTTCTATGAGTGAATCAACAAGAGAAAAATTAAATTGTCCTTCTGTTGGTTCCATTAATTCCCAATAAACAGGAGCAATGACCGTGTTCAAATTCATCTGCTTCAGCTTTGGCCATATTGGCCGCATGTATTCATTGCTGGACGCACTTGAGTTGCCCAATTCGCCTCCAAGTATCAGGTGGGGTTTGTTGTGAACAATGAGTTGTACCGTGTTTTGATTGCGCACGAGTTTGGGTTGTGCATTTGTTTTTGACAAACAGAAGAAGAGGATGACTGTTATGAAAACTTTACTTCTCATTAATTATACTAGATCGTAACGATAGGTGACTTGCCATAAATTATTTTGGTTTCATAGGCAGAACCTGAACCAGAATCCACGAGGTTTTCCGACGGAATGCTGGTACGAAATGATTATTTTCCTTCCTGCCAAAGCTCCCGATGGGAGCATGTCAGCAGGTACATCATTATCAAATTTTATTTTTTGTTTTGTGACTGATATTTTTTGATGAATTCAGCTACTTCAATCATTGGTGCTACCCACATATCTTTTT
>JAICTW010000114.1 GCA_025936195.1 Flavisolibacter sp. | reverse complement strand
TAAAACATATGATCGTTAGGCGCTTTGGTATCAGCAAAACCATTTTGCCTGGAGTTAGGATCGGCTACACTTAAAATGGTTTTGAAATTGGTAAGACTATCAAATGAACGTTGAATGCTGATCTGTTTTACCAGGCCATAAGTATTTACCCACCCAATAATATTGCGGTTGGCGCCTGCACTGGTAACGGTGAATTTCGGCAAGGTATCCTGACCAAAACCTGCAACAGATATAAGCAGTAAAACGGAGATGAGTAAATAAAAACGATTCATAATCATTGGGCAAATTTTCTGAAAACCGTACAAATATAAGCGGGGCGTCAGAATATTAACGTTCCCTTTGACAGTGATTGATTGCCTTGCAATCCTCCGCTGTGAATGATAAGCAATCTGCTTTTCTCAGGAAAATAGTTTTTTTGAACAAGATCATTCGCTGCAAAAAATAGTTTCCCGGTATAAACAAAGTCAGACGGGATGCCAGTTTGACGATACCAATCATTCATAAAGTTCAAAAGTGCTTGCGTGCATTTGGCATAACCTCCAAAATGATAATCGTGAATGAGCGAAAATTTTTTTTGATTGTCTTTTGAAAGGAGTGCTTCAATTTCTTGCTGCAAGGAAAAACTGTTTTTTAGAACGCTGATACCAATTATTTTTTGATTACTGTTGGATGCTTCTGTCAATCCCGCTACTGTTGTTCCGGTTCCAACAGCAGCAATGATGTGTGTGTAAGATGAAGCATCTGTTTGATTGAGGATATCTTTGGCGCCTTCCATTCCTTTGCTGCCATAACCACCTTCATTAATGAAATAAATTTCGTTAGGATCATAATGCATCCAAACTTCAGAGGGAATTGTTTTTTCCTTATACGCTTCTCTTGAAATAAAATGAAGTTCCATTCCAAAATTCATGGCCTGTTGTAAAGTATGCGAAAGCTGCCTGGGTTTTTGGCATCGAATGATGCCCATACTTTTGAGTCCGTTCATTTGCGCTGCGGCGGCAGTGGCAACAATATGATTGGAATAAGCGCCGCCGAAACTTGCAATGGTTTTTTTATTTAAAGCTTTTGCTTCTATTAAATATTCTTTCAGCTTGAACCATTTATTTCCTGATACAACAGGATGAAGCAGGTCCAGCCGGAGCACATCAACCGTGGTATGAAATTTTGATAAAAAATGCACCCGGTCAGCCCGGATGTTTTCAGGATGTAGCAACCGATCATTCAGCATACGTGCCGAATTTATTATTTTCGAACCCAATTTTAAAAAATAAAAGATGAAATCTACATTAGTGATCATGGCCGCAGGAATGGCTTCACGTTATGGCAGCATGAAACAGATACAACAATTTGGTCCAGGTGGGGAAACCATTATGGATTATTCAATTTATGATGCGATCAAGGCTGGATTCCAAAAAGTAGTTTTCATTATCCGCAAAGATTTTGCTGAAGATTTCAAAGCCATCTTTGAACCAAAACTGAAAGGAAAAATAGAAACAGAATATGTGTACCAGGAAATGGAGAAGTACATGGAAGGATATACGGTTCCCGCGGACAGAAAAAAACCCTGGGGAACATCGCATGCTATTTTATGTGCGAAAGAAGCGGTGAATGAACCTTTTGCTGTAATTAATGCTGATGATTTTTATGGTGGAGACAGTTTCCAAAAAGCAAATGATTTTTTGAGGAACCAATGCAGGCCTGATGTGTATGCCATCATTGGTTACAAATTGGCCAACACACTTTCCGAACATGGAACCGTAAGCCGTGGCGTTTGCCAGGTAGATGCCAATAACAATCTGATCGGAATAAAGGAGCGATTGAAAATATCAAGGCAAAACGGAAAGATGGTGGATGAAGAGGAAGATAAAAAAACGGAGCTGCCCGAAGATGCTGTCGCTTCTATGAACTTCTGGTGTTTTCATCCTTCAGTTTTTGAATTTATCGAAAAAGGTTTCAAGGATTTTTTAGAGCAGAACATCAATAATCCGAAGGCAGAATACTTAATTCCATTTACTGCCGATCAATGGGTCAGGGCTGGTAAAGGTGTGATCAAGGTTATTCCCACATCAGCCAAATGGTTTGGTGTCACGTATAAAGAAGATGCACCTGTAGTGCAAAGAAGTTTGAATGAACTGGTGAAGCTAAAGGAGTATCCGGAGAGTTTGTGGAAATCGTAGCGGATCTTTCTGTTAGCGAAGGTCACCCAACACCAACCTTGCTTGATAACAATGAAAAAGCTCTCAACACTTAAGAAATGTTGAGAGCTTTTCTTTTTGTAATGACTTAGTCCACCTTCACCATAAAAATATAATCGCTGATGGTTCTTACCTGTTGCATACGGTCCTTTCCTTTAAGAGAGGAAGTGGTGGACAGTTTTATATTCCTGTAAGCATCATCTTTCTGCTGCAATTGGTTCAAAGCATCAAAAATATATTTTGAGCGAATGGCAAAAGCAGCACCTTCTATTGAATTTTCCTTTTTGCTCAAAATGCCGATCACTTCACCATTTTTATTTAAAACGGGACTACCGCTATTTCCTTTATTGGCAGGAACCGTGATCTGACAACTTAACGTATCACCATTGTAACCGGTTTTGGAAGCAATGTATCCGTCTCCATAAACAATATCATTGCGTGGATAACCTAAAGTAAAAATAGACTCAGCTAAATCTCCGCTGCTGCGCTTAATGCCATAAGGTATGGAAGAGGAGACTTTATAATTTTTATCGTTGATTTTCAAAATAGCAATGTCCTTATCAACATCGGTATAAATAACTTTTGCCAGGTATTCATTGCCATTAACAGATTGCACGGCTACATGTTCCGCATCTTTTACAACATGGGCATTCGTTACCAAATAACCTTTTGCATCAATTAAAAATCCTGTACCGCCGCTGGTATATTGAATGTGTGGTTCGGCAATTGCAGTTTGGTCTTTAACGTTATCAATCTTTGCATTCAGGGCTTTGTTTTCATTATGTACCTGCTGGATCTTTTTCTCAAAATCTTTCTTCAGAAGAATAACATCTTCCTGCTTGGCAGTTTTTCCCGGCGACAATGACCATACCAATGCACTGATGGTTAAGGCTGTGATGCCGGCAATAGAAGCTGCAATAGCGGCCACACGTTTATAACGGTTGTACAGGTAAACAACTTTTGCCTGGCCTTTTAATCTCGGCGATTTGATCAATCCTTTTTCTGCCAGATGAACATGCGTATCATTTAATACACTCTTAAACTTCTTTACTTCATCAAAACGGTTCATTTGCTGCAGAAAAAAGGTGTGCTCCACTACCATCTGGTCTATTTCCGGATTGCTTTTACGCAACTGTTCAAAATAAACCCGCTCATCCGGACTCATTTGGCCGGAGATGTAGCGTTCAACTGCTTCCAGTATTTTGATATCTTCCATCACAGCGACTCGTTTTTATATTGAGAAAAGAATAATTTTTTTAGTCTCATCAGGCATTTGTACTTCTGGTTCTTGGCATTTTCGGAATTCGTATATCCAAAGCCAGATGCTATTTCCTGCATGGATTTTTTTTGTAAATAAAAAGCTTCCAATAAGCTTTTACAGGGTTCGCCTAATCCATTCATGGCTCTTTCCATCATGATGAACTCGGTATTCCGCTTTTCATGTTCATCCATTTCTTCATCTATCGAAACGGTTTCTTCATGGCCGTCCGAAATGCTGAACCGGTTCTGCTGCATCAATCGCTTTAACCACAACCGCTTAGTAACCGAGTAGACGAAGGTTTTGATCTGACAGTTTAATTCAAAGGTGCCGGACTGAACTTTTTCATATAACACGATCATTGCTTCCTGAAAAATATCTTTGGCGTCTTCAGTAGTGCCGTTGTTATTAATGACAAGAGCCTGAACCAAATTATAATTCTCCTTATAAATTGTTTCTATTGCCTTTTTATCATTTCTGGCCAATCCCCGGAGCAATGATTGTTCGCTTGTCTCTGCTTTCAATGGATCTCTTTTTAATACCAAAATCTAAAAATAGTAACCCGCTCTTCCTGTTAAAAAATTTTTTTGAAAAACTGGGTTACTTTTTTCGAAAAAGGGTATTAATGACTTTAGCTTGGGCAGAATTATGAAAAGAATAGGAGTGTTGATATTGGCTTTGGCAATTTTTAGTTCTTGTAATAATTCGGCCGATTTAGAAAGAAAAGCGGACTCAGTTAGAAGGAATGTGGACAGCTTCAGCAATAAAGTTTGGGATTCGGGTAAAAGGGAGATAAAAGAGCTGAAGGGTAAAATTGAGGACCAGTTCCAAAAAAAGGATTCCGCAAACAAATAAGTTTTTTCAAACCTTAAATAGTTAACCATTTAAAAATTAAAATCGCATGAAAAAGTTCCTTGGAATTATCCTGATCGCCGGTGCATTGACAGCTTGTAACAACAGCGGTAGCACTTCTACTACTACAGATTCTCCTGCTACCACTACAGACACTACAAACACAATGAACACAATTCCGCCAGCTACAACTGATACCACTGCTACAATGGGTGACAGCGCTGCTAAAACAACTGACACTACTACTCACAAATAAGAGTCATAGTTAGCTTGCCGGCTATAACTGTATAAGTCAAAGAGTTTATTCATATGGCAAGCAATCGTTAGACAACCGCCTTGTTCGCAGGGCGGTTTTTTTAACCCCGGATTACCAGGATTCTTTTATTCAAACAAAATCCTTGTAATCCTTTTCTAATCCATTAAATCTGCGGTTACCTTTGCACAAATTTTTATATGGCACTATTTGAAGAGCTTGGACTACAGGAAAAATTATTGAAGGCTGTAGAGGAGTTAGGTTTTACGCAACCCACACCCATACAGGAGAAAGCCATTCCTGTTTTATTATCCGGAACAAAAGATTTGATTGGACTGGCACAAACCGGCACTGGAAAAACGGCTGCTTTTGGATTACCCTTATTACAACTCATTGAAACAGGAAAAAAATATCCACAGGCCCTTGTTATTTGTCCCACAAGAGAGTTATGTCTGCAGATTGTAAATGAAATAGAGCAATTCAAAAAGCACATGCCGCTGGTTCATATAGTAGCGGTATACGGTGGCTCTTCCATTACCATGCAAATACGGGACATCAGGAGAGGAGTGCAAATTGTGGTAGCAACGCCTGGCCGCTTAATTGACCTGATTGAAAGAAAGGCTATCAACCTTGAAGAAATAAAATACGTGGTTTTAGATGAAGCCGATGAAATGCTGAACATGGGCTTTCAGGAAGACATTGAATTTATTTTACAAAACACGCCGCAAAGAGACAGTACCTGGTTGTTCAGCGCCACCATGCCACCTGAAATACGCCAGGTGAGCAAGCGGTACATGCAGGAACCCGTTGAAATAACAGTCGGTAAAAAAAATACGGCCAACAAAAATGTAGATCACCAGTTTTTTGTTACACAGGCACAACACCGCTATGAAACATTAAAACGTTTGATTGATTTCAATCCGGGCATTTATGGAATCATCTTCACCCGTACCAAAGCGGAAGCACAGGAAATATCGGAGAAGCTTACCAGGGAAGGTTATGATATTGACGCCCTTCATGGCGATCTTTCCCAGCAGCAGCGCAATAAAGTGATGGATGAATTTCGTGATAAAACATTGCAACTTTTGATTGCTACTGATGTTGCCGCAAGAGGAATTGATGTGCAGGGCATAACCCATGTTATCAATTACGAATTGCCTGATGATGTGGAAGTGTACACGCACCGCAGCGGACGAACAGGACGTGCGGGCAAAACCGGTGTGTGCATGTCCATTATACATGCAAGGGAAATTGGGAAGATCCGCCAGATTGAAAGAATGGTACAGGTCCCTTTTCATAAGCTGGAAATTCCTTCGGGTAAAGATGTTTGCCGCAGACAGTTTTTCTATTTCATGGATAAATTGCTGCAGGCCGACATCAGCCATGGTGATTATGAAACCTATGTGCCCACACTGAACGAAAAGTTCCAGGACATCAGCAAGGAAGAAGTACTAAAAAGAGTTGCAGCCCTGGAGTTTGACCGCTTTTTAAAATATTACGAGAACGCAGAAGACTTAAATGCCCGTGAACGCCGCGATGAAAGAGTACGGCTTGAAAGCAGTAGAGGAGATCGCTATGGAGATCGCCGCCGCGATACAAGAGGAAGAGAGTTTGGCGGCAATGGCAATTACACAAGATTATTTGTAAACCTCGGCTCCAAAGATGGTTTTTACAAAGCCAGCTTTTTGCAATTTATTTTGGACATGAGTGATTTAAGAAAGGAATCACTGGGCCGAATTGATATGAAAGAAATGAATAGTTGGATAGAGGTGGACAAGCAGTCTGCCGGCCAAATGATCCGTTCCATAAATGGTAAAACATACAAGGGTAGAAGAATACGAATGAATGAAGCAGATTCAGTGAGGCGATGAGGAATGAGCCACTAATCACTACTTACTACTCACTATTCCACCGTCACTGATTTTGCCAAATTGCGTGGCTTATCAACATCATATCCTTTTGCAACGCCAATGTAATAAGCTAACAACTGCATTGGAATCACACTGATCATGGGTGCAATAATTTCATCGGCTTCCGGAACAACGATCACGTCATCGGCAATGGTTGGCGTTTGCTGATCGCTTTCATTGATCACGGCGATGATCTTTCCCTTTCTTGCTTTGATCTCCTGCATATTGCTGATCACCTTTTCGTGATAAGAATCTTTAGTGGCCACAAATACAACAGGAAGTGTTTCTTCCACTAATGCAATGGGACCGTGTTTCATTTCTGCCGCAGGATAGCCTTCTGCATGGATGTAAGAAATCTCTTTTAACTTCAACGCTCCTTCCAATGCTACAGGGAAGTTGAATCCACGTCCCAGGTACAAACAATCTTTTGCGTCTTTATACTTTTCAGCAACTTGTTTAATGTGTTCATGCATTTGCAATACTTCAGCCACCTTGCCCGGCACGGCATCCAGTTCTTTCAATAAATTCAAATAGCGGTCGCGGTCCAATACACCTTTTTCATAACCAATTTTCAACGCGATCATGGTGAGCACAGCTAATTGTGCAGTGAAGGCTTTTGTAGAAGCCACACCAATTTCAGGACCGGCATGTGTGTACGCGCCGGCATCAGAAACCCGCGCAATAGATGAACCTACAACATTCACCACACCCAGAATGATAGCACCTTTTGCTTTTGCATTTTCAATAGCAACGAGTGTATCTGCTGTTTCACCGCTTTGCGAAATAGCAATGATCACATCGCCCTTATTAATGACGGGATTACGATAGCGGAATTCGGAAGCATATTCCACTTCCACATTAATGCGGGTGAGTT
>JAICTW010000816.1 GCA_025936195.1 Flavisolibacter sp. | reverse complement strand
GAGCGATATAAAACGGGGTGGAAAGTAATCATTCCCGGAGAATACGACAAAGGCCATGAATCTCATTTTGCTGATGTGATGAAGCGGTATCTGCAATATCTTAAAGATGGAAAATTACCTGATTGGGAGGTGCCATGTATGATTGCCAAATATTATACAACAACGAAGGCGTTGGAAATGGCGAAGCAAGATTAATAAGATGAAACTTAAAATGACAGGAGTAATAACATGTTCCGCACTCAAACAAGTTTGCCTTCTGCAAATAATCTTCTGATCTCTTTTTTATCAAATTTGCCAACGCTGGTTTTCGGCACTTCATTTATATAAACATAGTTCGTGGGCACCTGGTATTTTGCAAAATCACGCGATAAGAATTCAATGAGTTCCTCATCAGTAAGTTTATCATTTGTATCTACTAATACAATTGATGCCAGTGGCCTTTCTGACCATTTTGGATCGGGAATAGCAATGACGGCAGCCTCTTTTATTTTGGGATGCGCCATCAGAGCAGATTCCAGTGCTACACTGGATATCCACTCACCACCACTTTTTATGAGGTCTTTAGTTCTATCCGTAATTTCCATATACCCGTCTTCATCAATCGTACTAACATCACCGGTTTGAAACCATCCATCTTCCGTAAAATTTTCAGTGTTGTTTGTTTTAAAATAAGAACTGACAGTCCACGCGCCTTTTATTTGTAATTCTCCCATGGTCTTTCCGTCGCAGGGTGCAATGGAGCCGTCTTCAGTTACGATGCGCAACTCTACTCCCGGAAAGGCAATGCCTTGCTTTGCCCGGATTTTAAGTTTTTCCTTGTCCGTTAATTGTTCGTGTTTTGGCTGCAACCTGCAGGCGGTGCCAAGTGGGGATGTTTCTGTCATTCCCCATGCATGCAGGACTTTTATTCCAAAATCTTTTTCAAAATTCTTTATGAGGTTTGCAGGTACTGCCGAGCCGCCGACTGCAAATTCTTTAAGTAATAATTTCTCTTTTGGTGGATTCTTTTTCAAAGCCTCATATACTCCCAGCCAAATGGATGGTACGCCATTGGCTAGAGTTACTTTTTCCTCTTTAAGAATGTTGATGATGGCATCAGGTTGCAAATTGCAAGATGGCAACACCATATTAGCGCCGGCTAATACGCACATGTAAGGAGCGCCCCATGCCATTACATGAAATTGTGGTACGATCAAAAGGTACGTATCCCTGCTGCTGCAATTAGCTGCATTAGGTGAAAGAATCGTGGAGGCATGCAAAAAGGTAGATCGGTGAGAATACAAAACTCCCTTTGGCAATCCCGTGGTTCCGCTCGTATAGCACATACCGCATGCATCATTTTCATCTATCCGCGGCCATTCAAAATCATCTGTTTGTTCCGCCAGCAAATCTTCATAATGGATAATATTGGATAAAGTGGTTGTGAAATCTTTCGATGCATTTATAATTATAAAATGTTCCACAGTTTCAAGCAGCGACGCAATTTTTTCTAAAAGCGGTGCCAGCGTAGCATCCACAAAAATAATTTTATCCTCAGAATTATTGATGATGTATTCCGTTTGCTGGCTTGATAATCTGAT
>JAICTW010000154.1 GCA_025936195.1 Flavisolibacter sp. | reverse complement strand
AGCGACACAGGAATTGGAATTCCACAAGACAAAAAAGAAAAAATATTTGAACGTTTTTTCCAGAATTCAACGACTGCTTCAGTACTGAATCAGGGAACCGGAATTGGTTTATCTATAACAAAAGAGTTTGTGCAAATGCATGGAGGTTCCATTGAAGTTGAAAGCAAATATCAGGAAGGCACTACATTTTATATTCATCTTCCGTTTACGCCATCAACATGCAATGCTAAAAATGAATATCAGGAGCTATTGGGAAGAGACGAATTGAATTCAATGAACAGGAAGGATGAAGCTCCTAAAAAATTAAGTGCTGTTCGTTTGACAAACGGTAAAACAGAGCACCCTTCAATTCTGCTGGTGGAAGACAACGAAGATTTCAGACTCTACTTAAAAGATAATCTGCGTTTGCATTACAAAGTAATTGAAGCATGCGATGGGCACGAGGGATGGCAAAAAACTTTATCACACCATCCGCAACTAATTGTCAGTGATATAAGCATGCCTCACATGGATGGAATTGCATTGACAAAAAAGATTAAGTCCGACAAAAGAACCAGTCATATTCCCGTTATTCTTCTGACTGCGCTGACAGGCGAAAAGGAACAAATCAAAGGTTTGGAAACCGGAGCTAATGATTACATAACCAAGCCTTTTAACTTCGAAGTATTGAATGTAAAAGTCAGTAATCTTCTTACCCTCAATACTACACTAAAAAATACTTACACCAAACAAATTAAAGTGCTGACTCCAGAAATAAAAATTGAGTCAGGTGATGAAAAACTTTTAAACACAATACTGATATACCTGGAAGAAAATCTTACAAACCCACAATTATCAGTTGAAGATTTAAGCAGGCATGTAGGAATGAGCAGAAGTTCGTTGTATGCTAAAATTCTTGAACTAACAGGACAAACTCCTGTGGAATTTATTCGTTCCGTTAAATTAGATAAAGCTTCTGTATTACTGGAAAAAAGCAATATGAATGTTGCGCAAATTGCGTATTCAACCGGCTTTTCCACACCTCATTATTTTACTAAATCCTTCAAAGCAAAATTTGGAATGCTTCCATCGGAATTTATGATCAAAATGAGAAAGAAAAATGGAAATAAAGATTGCTGAAAGTTGATACTTTTCTCACCAAAATAATTTAGAGCTGCTAATATTCGCTTTATTTCACTTTTACAATGATCCTGACTTCAATCTTGAGAATTCATCTTATTGACTTTATAATAATCATCGCCCTACATGCTTGTAATGGTATGGATTTTTCAGAATGAGCTAAGCAGTAAGGTTGTTGATGGAGTGCCGTAAATTGCAGCTGTTTATTGAGTTTTAGCAACGGTCTCGCTTAGACCAGAATGTTTGTGAATGGCGCAAGTATCATTAAAAGAAAGGTTTTCAGCATTAGCCAATCTCCCGGCATTTTTTAAGTTGGTTTGGAAATCCAGTCCTTCTTTGACGTTTGCCACTGCGTGTGTGCGCATAGCACGTTCTGCTATCCCCGTTGCTATTTTATATGTAGGCAAGTTAATTATTGATGGAATAGTGCACATCCTTGGTGGATCCAATGAGGTGCATACGTATTTATGGCAGTTGGTAGCTATTGAATTTGCATTGGCTATTTTATCCGACGGATTAGGACGGGTTTCTACTTTAATCGACAGCCTGCTTGGTGATTTATTTTCCAACTACACCTCCATCAAAATAATGGAGCATGCAGCTACGCTGGATTTGGAACAGTTTGAAGATTCAGGTTTTTATGACAAGCTGGAAAGGGCAAGACAACAAACCATTGGAAGAACCATTCTTCTTTCACAGGTATTGAGCCAGGTGCAGGATTTAATCACTATGGCATTTTTAGCAGCCGGTCTTATTGTTTTTAATCCGTGGTTGATTGTACTTCTTTTTGTAGCTGTTCTCCCAGCCTTTGTCGGTGAAGCGTATTTTAATGATCAAACCTATTCCTTAAGCAGGAGGCAAACACCGGAACGAAGAGAGTTGGATTATATCCGGTACATTGGCGCCAGCGATGAAACGGCTAAAGAAGTAAAACTTTTCAATCTCTCCGGTTTTTTAATTGACCGCTTCAGGCAGCTCTCTAACCGTTTTTATTATGACAATAAAAAGCTCGCCGTTAAAAGGTCGCTGTGGGGCATAGCCTTTTCTTTCTTTGGCACAGCAGGCTACTATGCCGCTTATGTTTACATTATCTCTAAAACCATTCAGGGAAAAATATCCATTGGTGATCTCACTTTCCTGGCAGGCTCGTTCCGGCAGTTGAGAAGTTTGCTGGATGGAGTGCTTTCCCGTTTCACCGCTGTATCGCAGGGTGCTATTTACCTGAAAGATTTTTTTGATTTTTTTGAGATCCGACCAACAATTTTTCCATCTTCTCAATCCCTGCCTTTTCCTTCTCCCATTAAAGAAGGTTTTGTTTTTGAAAATGTAGGTTTCAAATATGCCAATTCCGACAATTGGGCTAACCGTCATCTCAGCTTCACCTTGCCGGTAGGAGAAAAATTAGCTCTCGTCGGTGAGAATGGTGCCGGCAAAACCACATTAGTAAAACTGCTGGCAAGATTGTATGATCCTACTGAAGGAAAGATTTTATTGGACGGCCACGATCTGCGTGAATATAATTTGTCAGAGCTAAGAAAAAATGTTGGTGTCATCTTCCAGGATTATATCCGTTATCAAATGACAGTATCACAAAACATTGCTGTAGGTAATATAGATGAAAAAGAAAATCGTGAACTGATTGTTGATTCGGCAAGAAAGAGTTTGGCAGACAGGTTGGTGCAAAAACTGGCAGGTAAATATGAACAGGCATTGGGCAAGCGATTCAACCAGGGTGTTGAACTATCCGGTGGTGAATGGCAGAAGATTGCACTGGCAAGAGCGTATATGAAGGATGCACAGCTATTGATTTTAGATGAACCTACATCGGCATTGGACGCAAGGGCAGAATATGAGGTCTTTCAGCGTTTTGCCGAACTGACCCGAGGGAAAACTGCCGTATTGATCTCGCATCGTTTTTCAACCGTTAGAATGGCTGATCGCATTTTAGTGCTGGACAAAGGTGAATTGGTGGAATTGGGAAGCCATGAGGAATTATTGAAGAAAGGTGGTCGTTATGCCGAGCTGTTTCAGTTGCAGGCCATGGGCTATCAGTAGTTTCGCTCCCCTCTTCAACATAGGTATTACACAGCAAGGACTGCAATTTGCTGCAGTTGCCTTTCACCGGCCCTTAAACAAGTCATCAATAAAGCAACAAACAATTTTTTGTCGTAATCACCCTTCTGATTTGTCGTATTTGCACATTAAAAACTGCGGCAATTGATTTCATCTTTGTTGGGTCAGGATGTTTGCAATTACTAAATCAACTATAACGTCATTCCAGGCTTGTCCGATAACATAAAGGCGCAGATGACTTCAAAACTGGCAGATAAAAAGGATTTTTTAAAAAAGGAAAAATGAAACTGGTGTAAGGCAGGTGAAATTGTAAAACGGCTGAAGAAAGATTTCGATTGCGGCCAAGGGGCATGCAATGGCTATAGATGTCGTTTTTAAAGGTAAGGGCAAAGAAAAAAATCAACAGAATTCCATTTTCTCAATTCAATAGTTTACATTAATAGTCTTTATAAAAATGAAAAAATGAAACCAAAAACCATCAACACACTGTACTGGATTTTCACCATTCTGTTTAGTGCATTAATGCTGTTTGCGTCGTGGCCAAGTATAGTTGTAAATGAAGATTCAGTTAAATTGATTCATGGCATGCTGGGGTATCCTGAGTATTTTATTCCTTTCACCGGTTGGGCTAAGCTAATTGGTGTCATTGTTATTTTGATTCCAGGTTTTAGCCGAATAAAAGAATGGGCTTATGCCGGTTTATTTTTTGACTTGGTAGCTGCGGTTTATTCAGGCATTGCTGTAGCCAAAACATTCGATCCCCTGATGCTTACCCTGCTTGCATGGTTTGTGCCGGGTATTCTATCTTATGTTTATTGGCATAAAAAAATGAAGCTTGCTTCAAACGGAAAATTAGTAGCTGAAAAGAAAAACGAAGCTTCGTTGACCTACTGAGACAGAGCAGTTATTTTTTCGGTTGTTGTTCACCGTGCCCTTCTGCAGAGAAAAATTAGAGCCGGAAAACTACAGTCCCTTTACAATGGCCAATGATTTTTTTACATGCTCATCTGGGGCTATGTGATCGGTCTCTGAAGAAAAGACCGCTACTATTTTGCCATTTTTATCAATAACGAATGTTGTGCGTGGGATGAAGCCGTGCGTAACCTGCTGGCCACGTACATCTTTAACACCGGCTTGTGCAGGTCTCAACTTCAATCCATAAGTAGCAGCAATTTCGCCACCAGGATCAGAAGCTACAGGGAATTTTCCTGCACAGTATTCCGGATCAGATGAAAACGAATTCAATCGGCCAATATCATCTGCAGATACGCCAATAATGGTAGCTCCTGCTAACGTAAAGGAATCTTTTAGATCGGCAAAAGTATGTGCTTCCAAATCGCAGCCACCTGTGTAAGCAGAAGGATAGAAATAGACGACCACCGGTCCTTTGGCAAGGGCTTTTTTCAATGAAAAATTGAATTCATTGCCCGATAGGCTGGCCTTTGTGGTGAACATGGGTGCTATGGAACCTTTCGACAACATCATTGATTGGGCAAAGCTATACTGGATAATTAAGATCAAAAATCCAAAAGTTAAAAGGAAAGAGCGGTAATTTCTGTTTGACATAACGAATATTTTTACAAACTATTCCCGAATTTACACAAAACCGGTGACAGATAAGCCCAGCTATTCTAATTAGACTGTCTGTTTTTTAGACGCTATCCAACAAGTTGATTTCTGAAAATTCTCGTTGATAGTGAATCGCAGAAAAAGTTTGAACTGATGATACAAATAAAAACTCCCCGCTAATACCAGGGAGTTTTATTTCATGCTATGAAGGACAGCATCTGTGAATTATTTATTCAGTTTTTATTCTCAAACGTAATGCAAGGCTTACATAGGGATGGCTGGTAAACAAATAATATGGTTTGGTTGCATCATCCCAATAATTTGCGCTCATATTAAACTGATGGTCGTAACCACCTTGTATTTTCAATCCGAATGTTGAGTTGAAGTTCACCAGGCATCCTAAGCCACCGCTAACTCCAACAGAAATAGTTTGGTCGGAAGTATTTCTCTGTGGGTAGCCGTAGCCCTGTGTTTCTGTTTCCTCTTTAATTCCGCCGGCAACCAAAATATGCAAGCCTGCCAGTACGTAAGGTTGTACCATGCGACCTTCTTCGTTTTTCAATAAATGATAGCCATAGTTTGGCGAATAAATCCACGTGGTTTTTGTACTCCCATTTTTATAAACCGGATCATTGTTTTCATCAGCCGTTGTATAAGCATATTTGAAGGATGGAATCATCTGTATTTCCCAGGAAGAAAAGAAGCGTTTTCCGCCGCGGTCGCGGCCAAAGCCGAGGCTATAGCCAATGGGACTTCCTTTCCCCTCTCCCATCATATACATACGTGAGCCCAATTCATACGTACGGCCTTCCTTTTCAAAAAAGCTTGCTTTTTTATATTGTGCCGAAAGGCTGCAGGTCATAAACAGTGCAGATAATAACGTGATAAAATTTCTCATGATTCTTGTTCTTTATTGTTTTGGTTTTAAAAGAATGTATTTATAAGAGCTGTTGTAAGCGGCATCAATAAAAGACAGCATGTCCTGCCATTTATCTTTCGCAATATTTTTTTGTTTGTACACCTTGGAAATGCTGATTACAACGAAGCCGTTTTCTTCTTTTGCATTCAGAGAAAAGGAGCCCGTTTCATTGTCAACAGATTTGTTGATGTCTGTCAGGCCTTCGGCGGTGTAACCATCAGGTATTTTAAAACTGATATTCCATGTAGAGGTTTTTGGATAACGAACATCAATATCATTCTCACGGTCCCTTTCTTCTTTTTTGATCTGCAGTTGTGATCCCATCAGACCCGCAAGATTCACTAAGTATTTCTTTCCTGCCTTTCGAACGAAGTTTCCCAATTCAAAACCCTCCTTCACCGTCAGTATATTTTTTTTCTGGTCCCTGCCATCAGTCACCACATCGAAATAAGCATTTTTAACAGGCTGGTTGAATTCGGACTCAAGTGATTTTTTTACAACATCTACTTTTTGTTTTTTGAATTCATCTTTCAGGGTGCGTACCGAATTTGTGTACTCCTCCACCTGTTTTGATTTCATATTGTCGGTAGGCGGATTACCTCCGTAGTGTTTGTAGTCATCAAACATGTACGGTGTGAACTTGAGCAACCCGGCGCTTGTTTTTGCTTTTTGTAAACCCTTGTAAGATGTCGTTCTTATGACCATCAAACTTTTTAAATCGGCAGACAGTTCTGTTTTGATGGATACATCCATTACGTTATCTGCTGCTGTTGTGCCGGGGAATGTAAAGGCACTTATTACAGGACTGCCTCCTTTTTTTGCCGGAGCTTTGTTTGTTTTCTTTCCGCGGCCCGAACCACCTTTCTTCTTTCCGCCTTTATCCATTTTATTGACTGTGGCCCATGCGCGGCGTTCTGATTCCTT
>JAICTW010000573.1 GCA_025936195.1 Flavisolibacter sp. | reverse complement strand
GGTTTTTTAAACAGCACACCGGGTAACAAAGGCGGTTATGTATTGGCCATGCCTGCCGATCAGATCAATATTAATAAAGTATTGAAAGCGCTGGGGGGATCTTTGTTCGATACAAAATTTTGCGGAACACATTCAGGTGCATTAAAATTATGTACGCATTCGGTGGATTGTTCTTCACGTTCGTTGTGGCAAATGATACAGGTTACATTGGACAGATTGCTGGATAAGGTTACGCTTCATCATTTGGTAAATCCCGAAAAAACTTCTTCCCTGATTCTTGAGCAATTGCTGCCCACTGATAAAATAATTGAGCTTACGGCTGCACAAAATGCCAGCACACTCCTGCAAGATCAATAAGATTCGATTCTTTCCCATAAGGCATTTGAGCAGGTGGTGATATGCGAATACCAAACCGTTGCGGCCACTGTTTTTCATTTACCCGATCCCAGAATTCAGTGACCGCCGTTACCTGCACGCTGATCACTAGGTTCTCAGCAAATTCTTTATTGTCAAATTTTTGAAGAGTGAACCGGCATCATCCTTTTAAAAGCCTGCATAATCGCCTGCATCCCATCGAATGTTGAAGCCGAGTTCGAGAAATAGTTGTTTCGACTTTTCAAAATCGCTGCCAGACGGAACAAAAGGTTCTAATGAAAGAAACTGCATGGCTTGTTTTAGTAAATGCATCCATTTACTTCAGCAATGAACAGGCAAGCTGGCATTACAAGTCATAGGCGTTTCCCACATTCTACAGCGTTGAGGAGCTCATCAGGGCATTTTCAATGATCAGTGTTTAAAATTTTGTGCTTTACAAAGGCATAATTTTTATGCATTTATAAGAGAGAATTCCCGGTAATTTTTTCTTAACCTTAAATTGTATAGTATGGCAGACAATAATCGCAACAGAGGTTATAATTATGATAATGACTGGAATCAGAGCCAGGAACAAAACTATCAAAATGATTATAACCAACGCAATTACAACAATACCAATTATGATCAGGAAACGGATTGGAGAAATATGAATCGTGACAGGGAAAGCAGGCATAATTACGGAAGCACCAGTTATGGCAATACGGCTGCGGGTAACAACAACACCGGAGCTTATGGCGGAGGAGGCTATGGAATGTATCATGAGGATTACAATCAAAATGACAGAAATCGCAAATATGGTGATTCGTATTACTCCCACAATCCGCAAAACCAAAGACAGGATTGGGGAAGAGCCAATGTGGATGCCGGCATGAATTATCACAACAATTACAGAAGCAATTGGGGTGATAACGATATGGGTTACGGTACTTCTTATAACAGTGGTTATACCGAAGGCCGCGGCTATACCGGTGACTACAACACCGGCCAGGGTAATCGTAGATATGATAATGACCGGCAAAGAATATCAGGGCAAAGAAACCGTTACGGTGGTGATACCCGCAACTATGGTAACATGAACCAGGGAGGTTATGATCGTGATTGGTGGGACAGGACCCGTGATGAAGTTTCTTCGTGGTTTGGTGATGATGATGCGGAACGCAGGCGCCGGATGGACCAGATGAATGCAAATAATCACCGCGGTAAAGGACCGAAAGATTATCACCGTTCAGAAGACAGGATACGTGAAGATGTTTGCGATCGCCTAACGGATGATGATATGCTGGATGCAACGGACATACAGGTGCAGATACAGGGTGAGAACGTGATCTTGTCCGGTACAGTTCACAGCAGAAACCAGAAAAGAAGGGCCGAGGATTTAGCGGAATCCATTTCAGGTGTGCGGGATGTAGAGAACCGCATTCGTGTGGATCATGGAGATAATTATGCTTCCGATTACAGAACAGGCAATGAAGCCGGTACAACACACGAGGTGATACGTGGCGTGCAAAATGAACGAAAGGGAAAGAACTCGTAAACAGAAATTGATATACGATCAATGCAATTAAAAACGCCTCACTTACTGAGGCGTTTTGTTTTATGAATAGAGCGATAGAGTATTTATCATCGTAAACCGGGACAATTGAGTTGTGCTAAGGCATTATTGAATCTTTTGTGAAACTGATCTGAAAGCAGAAGCTGAAAATCAGAAAGAACCCATGCCTCAAACATGTAAAAACAATTGAAGTAGAGAAAGGAAGTGAAATGATGGAATAGGTTTTCAGGATGGCCTCAACTTTGCGCTCATTCCTGAAAAACCATGATTGAAAAACAATTCATTAATGGCAGGGATGTATGGGTCCGTGTAAATCCTTACCGGTTAAAACGGTCCAGCCCAAACATTATTCCAACCGAATATTTCACGGCGGATTATTTTTTTAATGAACCGGAAAGGGAAAATCTCAGAGGAGAAACCATCAGCGATGAAGATGGGAAGGTCAAACTTTTTGAATCGCCGGTTGAAGCACTGAGTTTCGCTACCAAAAGGCTGCAAAAGATCCTGTAAAAATTTTGGAACGATTTTTTATAACTTTTAAATGAACAGCAATCGTTGTTCATGAAAAAATTCCACACATTCCATAACATTTAAAAGCGAAACCATGACACAAGCTACATTGCACGACACAAAAGCAAAAAAAGTACTGATTATTGAAGACGAAGGTGATATGTGTTTACTCCTGAACATTATGCTCAATGGAAAGGAGATGGCACTTGATCACGTCAAAAGCCTTGCAACTGCTGAAGAATATCTACAAAAGGAACAACCTCATGTGGTGATCCTGGATAACAAACTGCCTGATGGCTTTGGAATTGATTTTATCAGTTTTATTAAAACCAATTACCCTTCCGCTAAAATCATTATGATCTCGGGCTACGACGGCTCTGCAAAAGACGTGGCTTTATATAACGGTGCGGATATATTTCTCGAAAAGCCTTTTTCAAGAGACC
>JAICTW010000231.1 GCA_025936195.1 Flavisolibacter sp. | reverse complement strand
GACAGGGGGACTACATATACAATCCACCATCAACACTTATCACCTGACCTGTTACGTAAGAGCTTAATTCAGATGCAAGAAATAAACTAACGTTAGCAATGTCTTCGGCAGTACCAAATTTTCCGAGAGGAATTCCAGCTTTGTATTTGTCAGCCTGTTCGCCTTCTTTCAAATAGCCGGTCATATCGGTTTCAACAAAACCCGGAGCGATGGCATTACAACGGACGTTGCGGCTTCCTAATTCTTTAGCTACAGATTTGGTGAATCCAATGATGCCAGCCTTTGATGCAGCATAGCTTCCTTGTCCGGCATTACCCATTAAACCAATCACAGAACTCATATTGATAATGCTTCCGCTTTTTGCTTTCATCATTGGGCGAATGACTTGCTTGGTCATATAAAACACACTGTTCAAATTCACTTTCATCACATCTTCCCATTGATCAGGAGTCATTCTCAATAAGAGATTGTCTTTTGAAATGCCTGCGTTGTTCACACAAACGTCTATGGTCCCAAACTCTTTCACTACTTCGTTGATGAAACTTTCACATTCGGAAAAATTGCCGGCATTGCTTCTGTATGCTTTTGCTTTTACTCCTGATGCCGTGAGTTTTTCTTCAAGTGCTTTTGCTTTGTCTGCACTGCTTTCACTTACATAGGTAAATGCAATGTTTGCTCCGTGTTCTGCAAATTTTAGTGCTATGCCTTCGCCAATGCCTCTTGCTGCTCCTGTAATCACAGCCATTTTGTTTTCTAAAAGTTTCATGCTAATGGATTTGATTAATTACGGTTACAAATAAAATGAATTTGTACAGAACCTGAACAATGAAAGAATGGATCACCAGAAAATACAAGCTGAATAAAATAGCCTCCCAAAGTTTCAATTGATAAAATCGTTTGGAAGCAACAGCTACAAAAATCAAAAATGGAATCCCTAATACAGGAATAATAAAACTTTCAGTGATCGGGATATAATGTCCGGCAATCAAGTTGAAAAAGAATCCAAAAGTTTTTATAAGTAAAGGCAGCAACAGAAATCCCCAGATTAGATAAAAGCAATTCATCTCCGTAGCAAACACCATCTGGTCAAATGCATACTTCCTTTTGTTGAAAGTAACGGCCCAGGTTGCCAATGCCGTAAGAGGAATAAGAACCACCAACAATATTTTAGAGGTCTTCTCCGAAATTTTATGAAACGCTTCCGCTGTTTGCGCCTCGGTCCAATGTTTCTTTTGCATGATCTCAACAATTCTTTGCCGGGCATAATCTCCGTACAAGAAATGATGTACATGATAGTACAGCTTCATATTCAATCCTTCGAACACAGGAAACAATAAATAGATAACCACCAGCAAGAAGAACAGGGAAAGCAATTTGAAATATTTTTTGCGGATGCCATAGGTATAATCTATGGAAACCTGTCCGGGCTTTGTGAAAATAGTTTTTATAGTGGTGAAAAAAGTTCCTTCGAAATGCGTTAGGGAATGAAAGCCTTCTTCTAAAAAATGGAAGGCTGTTCGGTCGTGCTCGGTGTACACTTTTTCACCACATTCATTGCAGTATTTTCCGGTAAAATGATTGCCGCAGTTTTTGCAGGTGATGACAGTTGTTTCCATGTAGCTTGCTAAGCAATGAAAATAAGAATTTCTTCTATGAATTTCCTATCGTTACTTAACCTTGGTACTTTATGTTGCCCCCCCAGTTTTCCTTTGCTGTTCAGCCAATTGCTGAAGGTGTTTTTGGGAACTGTTTTTACAACGGGCATTCGCAAAGCAATATCCTTATGACGCTTGGCTTCATAATCGCTGTTGATGGTTTTTAATGCCGTATCCAATTCAAAGATGAACTGGTTCAGATCTTCCGGCTCTTTTTCAAATTCAATCAGCCATTCATGTGCGCCATTTCCGTCTTCGGAAAAATAAATGGGTGCGGCCGTATAATCGTTTACAATACTGTTTGTTTTTTTACTTGCCATGGCAATGGCTTTATCGCTGTTGTCAACAATCACTTCTTCACCAAAAGCATTGATGTAATGTTTTAATCTTCCGGAAACTTTGATGCGAAAAGGATGAAGTGAAGTGAATTGGATGGTGTCCCCTAAAAGATATCTCCACAAGCCTCCGCAGGTAGTAATGATGAGCGCATAATTCTTTCCGATCTCCACTTCATTTAATTGAATGGTTTTCGGTTGGTCTTTTTCAAATTCACTCACCGGCATGAACTCGTAAAAAATTCCATGATCACACATCAGCAACATGCCTTCTTTACCAATATCATCCTGTGCAGCAAAAAAGCCTTCGGATGCATTATACATTTCCAAATAATTAATAGGACCGCCAATGAGTTTTTCAAATTGCTGTTTGTAGGGAATGAAGGATACACCGCCGTGCATGTACAATTCAAGACTTGGCCAAACTTCTTTGATGGTGTTCTTGCCTGTGAGTTCTAAAATTCTTCTAAGCAGTACGATCAGCCACGTGGGCACTCCGGCCATTGAAGTGACATTTTCATGAATAGTGGTTTGCGCCAGCTTTTCAATTTTACTTTCCCATTCATCCATTAAAGCAATGGACAGATCGGGAGTCCGGATCCAATTGCTCCAGAAAGGAGAGTTCTGCAAAACCACAGCACTCAAATCGCCGTAATGAACATCATCATTGAGACTGCTTATCTGGTGACTGCCGCCAATGACCAAACCTTTGCCGGTCAATAAATCACTTTCAGGATGAGAAACGTAATAAAGTGAGAGAACATCTTTTGATGCTTTGTAATGATTTTCTTTTAAGCTTTCATCGCTGACAGGAATGAATTTACTTTTTTCGCTTGTAGTGCCGCTGCTTTTGGCGAACCAGTTGATGGGAGTATTCCATAACACATTTTCTTCGCCCTGCATCATACGTTCGATGTAAGGCTTCTGGGATTCATAATCCTGGATGGGAACTTTGTCTTTATAATCCTGTAAGGACTGTATTTCTGAAAAATGAAACAGTCTTCCGAATTCTGTGTATTGCCCTGCTGCAATCAAATCCTGCCAAACCGTAAATTGATTGCTCACCGGGTCATTGATCCATTGTTCGATTGACCAAAGGCGAAGACGGGCAAGCCTCGATATAGCAGGACTCAAAAGTTTCATCTTCGCGGCAAGATAAAAAGAAGATGGTAGAAATCAGGTGATTGCTACCATCTTCAGGTGAATTAATCTTATCAGAAATTCTTATTGCATCAATCCATCGTTTCTCCATTTCGCAAAAATCTGGATGGTGGAATCGGGAAGTTTTGGATGGCGCATCGGCATAAAGCCTTTATCACCGGGATTCAGTTGAATGCGGCGAAGGATTTCACTGATGTTGTTTTTTACTCCGTCATAGCTGTCCAATCTCTTTTGCCTGGCGCCTGAACCTACATGGCAGGGCGAACAATGGGTAGCAACAACATTCTGAATATCCGAAGTATAAGTGGTTTCAGATGTAGCTTTCTGTGCTTTTTTAGAAGAGGAACAAAATTCAAAAACGACAACTGTAGCGAGGAACAATCCGAGTAATAAAAATTTTTTCATAAACTGTTTGTTGATTTTCTGCAAGAAAGTTAAGATGAAATATGAAAACGTTGATGTTATTCCCGAGGGTTGCCTTAAATATCCATGAGCAAACAGATTTGGCCTTTGTTTTTCTGTACACAAAGGAAAGTTTATGAATATAGACAGAGATCAAAACAGAAATCCTCAGCAACAATCCGATCGTTCAAACGAAGAGAAGAAGCGCCAAGACAATCCTTTTAAAGATGCAGGACACGATAGTGAAAAAAGCGCCAATGTAATTAAAGAGGAAGTAGAATCGGTCCAGGAGAAGAAAGAAGCCATGACGGAAAGAGATTGATCTTTCAATTTATCACTTATACAAAATTCCACAACCATTATAAACCTGGTGGTTATAGTACACTTTTACTTTGTTTCTGTAGGTGAGATCGCTCATGCCATCGCTGCAGAAGTGAGGAAAAATGGCAACACGTAATTGTGTGGAATCCTTGCTGGCAATGTAACCGGTACTATCGCTGGTATTGAACGAAGAGTCAGCTTTTAATTTTAAAGGATGCTTCCATTCCGAAAGCTGAAAGCTGATAGTGTCTTTGTTGTTATACTCGACACTCCAGAAGGGCTCGTTACCTACACCGAAAGCAATAACGCCTTCCTTGCCTTTGTTACGCCAGGCTGCATTTTGAGAAACATCCTGCAGACTGTGCATGGAAAATCCCCTTCTCAGTTGAGGACTGTAATATTGAAGCGTATCGCCTTTCCATTTATAGCGGCCTCTTACCACCTGGTCTTTATAAAGCCAGATAAAGCCATCGGAAGGTGTCCATGTACCTTCTGTAACTACAATGCTGTCCTTGTTCTCTCTGCTATATTTTTCTTGTAGCTGGTAAGTGAAGTCACTATTAAAAGCAATGGTTTGTTCCACTTTGTTGTTATAAGGCAAAACAGTGCGGTAAATACCGCCTGGATTTTTTATCTTTTTAACTGCCGGTAGTTTTATAGACGTGGAAGTATCCTGAGAGGCTGTATTTGCATCTACAGTGTTATTTTGAATGACCTCTGTGGTGGCCGTATCTTTTTTTTCAGATAACTTCTTTGCTGCTCTTTCTGCGGGAAGTGTGCAGGCCGATAAAAAAATCAGTAATAAAAAAACAAGTTTACAGTATATCACCCATTAGTTTTTAAAAATCCTGTGCCAGTAAAAAATTTTTATTGGAGGCTGAGGAAGTGCGGACTGAAACCGCAGGTTTTTACTGCTTTTCTTTAACGATATTTAGCAGCTTTTCGGCAAAATTTATTGGGAGTTTTTTGCTAAAAACATTAGTTTCGCATACAAATAAAATTTTAAGAATAGATGTGCATTTAACCTAATTTAGAGCCATCATTCTTCCTAACTTTTCAACTAAACTACAATGTCAAATTCTGAAAAATTAAAAGCACTGAAGCTTACCATGGATAAGATTGATAAGGACTTTGGTAAGGGCAGTGTTATGATGATGAATGAACGTTCACAGGAACCTATGGACGTCGTTTCTACCGGCTCTATCGGTTTGGATACTGCACTTGGAATTGGTGGCTTGCCAAGAGGTCGTGTCGTTGAAATTTATGGTCCTGAAAGCTCGGGTAAAACAACCATTGCCACACATGTTATTGCCGAAGCGCAAAAGAAAGGCGGCATGTGTGCCATTATAGATGCCGAACACGCATTTGATTCGTCCTATGCTCAAAAGCTGGGTGTTGATATTGATAATCTACTGATCTCTCAACCTGATTATGGCGAACAGGCATTGGAAATTGCTGATCGCCTGATTCTTTCCGGCGCATTGGATGTGGTAGTAATTGACTCTGGTGCTGCATTGGTACCCAAAGGTGAACTGGAAGGCGAAATGGGCGATAGCAAAATGGGTTTACAGGCCCGTTTAATGTCGCAGGCTCT
>JAICTW010000422.1 GCA_025936195.1 Flavisolibacter sp. | reverse complement strand
ATTGCAAATCACTTCCAAGACTTAAACGAAAAGAAAAAATAGCATTTTGATGAACCAACTCAGAAAGAGTTTTACTTCCCAGCTTAAAAGCAGTGTACTGACGGAATTTGCTTCTTAATGCACCGGTGTTTACTGCAATTGTCTGGCCTTTAAAAACTGATATTGTTTTGTCTTGTGCAACAGCAGGAATGGCTAATTGAAGAATCAGAAAGAGAACGAGACTTTGTTTTTTAATTTTTAAAGAGATAGGCTTAACGAGGGTTATAATTTTGGTCAAGGTTGAAATGTTTTCTTACATGAATATAAATCTCTCTTTAAAAATTTACAACAAGTTTTATTATTACTTATTCAACCCTCTCATCCATGCCACCAATAAATCTGTCCACGTTTCCAGTTCACCTTTTCCAAGTGCTAATCCAAAGCCATGTCCGCCATGTGGGAAAATATGCATCTCTGCAGAAACACCATTGTTCTTAAGCGCTTCATAAAAGCGAAGGCTGTTTTCAACCGGAACTGCTTTGTCATCTGTGGCATGAACTAAAAATGTTTGCGGTGTTTGTTTGGTTACCTGCAATTCATTGGAATATAAATTCACCAATGAAGAATCAGGATTGCTGCCAAGCAAATTGTTTCTCGAACCCATGTGCGTAAACTGCTTGTTCATGGTAATAACGGGATAGACCAACACCGCAAAATCTGGACGGGAACTTTGTTGTTCAATGGAATCTTTTGAATTCTGATCACCATCATCAAAATGGGTGGCAAGCGTAGAAGCTACATGTCCGCCGGCAGAAAAGCCCATAATGCCGATATTGTTTTTATTGATGTTCCATTTGCCGGCATTGGTACGAACCATACGCATAGCTCTTTTTGCATCCATTAGTGGAGAAAGGTGTGGCGTGATATTGCTTTTTGAATTGGGTAAACGGTATTTTAAAACAATGGCCGTAATGCCTTTTGCATTTAATAGCTTGGCGACGTCGGTGCCTTCCCAGTTGTAAGAAAGGTAAGCATAGCCGCCGCCGGGACAAATGATCACAGCTTGTCCGGTAGCATTTTTCTTTGCCGGAAGAAATACAGCGATCTCCGGCGACTGTACTTTACTGATACGAATGATGTCAGTGCTTTCCGCTTTCTCTGCTTCGTTTGTCTTTTGATAATTCGGAACCTTCCCTGCAGGCCAGAGTGCAACCGTTGTATCCTGTGCTTGTACCATTTGATAAAAGAATAAACTGATAAGGCAAGTAAAAAATAATTTCATACAATTAGTAGTTGTATGATCAAATGTAAGAACGAACCGTCATTGATGCTTACCCTTTGCTTCCTTCTGAAGATTGAAACGTTAGAGGGGGGACTAAACTACAAACAAAAGAACTGTTGATCCTGGTAGTGAGCGTCGGATATGCTGAATAGAATTACAAAGTGTACAAGTGAGTGACACAAGCAAAGATCACAGTAGCAATGTGGCTAAGTACATAAAATAAAAAATCCTCAAAATGAGGACATCTTACAATTGCAGTTTTACTTTTTACTATTTGCTTTCACTATCACCCACCCCCTGCCATTTTTTTCAAAACAGCAGGAGGCAAGAGTATCCTTCAATGTCTTCATCGGATTGGAGGAAGGTGATAGGTTAACAGTCTTCTTCAATCGAACGGTTGGTTTCAGAGGACTGGATGGTTTTTCAGGAATATGGACTATAAACGGGCTTTCTTAGGACTTGGTCTCGCCACAGGCGAGATGGTTTTTCACAGATACTTTCCTTGAAAGGAAGAAGTTGAATGATATTGGAATTTAACCGTTGGTTTTCTAAGGATTCGGATCTAATCTCTTACTGGACGGTTGGTTTTCCTTTTTGGATATTGGATCGGATTTGGATTTTGGTTTTTCGGTTTTTCTGTTGGATACCGGATTATTTTCTATCAATCAACTTCTGATACAAAACTACATTGGCAGAACAGCCTGTACAATTGCACATTCACCCTTTTTTAACGATATGGTATTTACCACTGAAATCGTAAAGCATCGCATATATGTTTCGAAAAACAACGTGAGCATATTCGAAAAAATACGAACGCACAAAACCGCAAACCGTTTTATGCAATCGTAATGAGCACATCAATTTGTAGAAAGAATGTTTATACGCCTGCGTTTGCAGTTACCTAAACATTCCTGCTGTTAAGTAGTAGTACGAAAAACGAAAGCAGAATGAAAAGAACATGAAGCGGAAATGCAGCTTTATGCGTTTAAGATCTTTAGGTATTTAATTGAATTTGGCTTTACGCTAATGCCTGGATCACGTCATATTTTGTAACGATCTGGTAGTTGCCACTTTCATCTTTTGCCAATACAGCGCCGTTTTCTTTATTGATCAGTGAACCCAATTTTTCAACCGCTGTATCAAAAGCTACAACAGGAATTGGCTTTTCCATTACATTTTAGATCTTTTCTGTTTTGATCTCGGGATTGCTGAATATTTTCTGGAACAAACCGTTTTCACTTATGGAACCAATCAATTCGCCGGTGTTTTTAATTACAGGGATATGTTCGATGTCGTACTTCTTCATTATTTCTACGGCGTCTGCAACCGATTGTGTTGGTTCCACAGCAATTACTCTTTGCTTTCCTCTTGCATTGACAACGTCCTTAAATGTTTTTACATCAAAGAAACCGCGTTCCGCCATCCATTGATCGTTATATACTTTAGCAACATAGCGGCTTCCATGATCGTGAAGAATAGCAACAACGAGATCGCCTTTTTTTAAACGGTCTTTCATCTGCATCAAACCCTGAATACAGCTTCCCGCACTGTAGCCGCAAAACAAAGCTTCTTCTTTGGCCAGACGTCTTGCCATTACAGCGCCATCTTTATCACTCACCTGTTCAAAATGATCAATCACACTCATATCATAATTCTTCGGAACAAAGTCTTCACCAAAACCTTCCGACACATAAGGATGTACTTCATTCATATCAATCTCACCTGTACGAAAATATTTAGTGAGTAATGATCCATAAACATCAATGGCCCATACCTGAATGTTTGGATTTTTTTCTTTTAAGAATTGTGCGGTGCCGGTAACTGTTCCTCCCGTTCCTGCAGTGCAAACGAAATGCGTGATTTTTCCGTCTGTCTGTTTCCATATTTCAGGGCCGGTGCTTTCATAATGTGCCAAACGGTTTGCAAGATTATCATACTGATTCATCAAAAATGAATTCGGGATTTCTCTAGCCAGTCTTGCTGCAACAGAATAATAACTTCTTGGATCATCGGGTTCCACATTGGTTGGACAAATAATGACTTCGGCGCCCAACGCTCTTAAAATATCTGCTTTCGATTGCGATTGTTTATCAGTAGGTGCGAAAATGCATTTATATCCTTTTACCACAGCAGCCATTGCCAATCCCATTCCGGTATTGCCCGATGTACATTCGATAATGGTTCCGCCTGGTTTTATTTTTCCTTCGGCTTCGGCCACTTCCAGCATCTTCACAGCCATGCGGTCTTTAATGGAATTGCCTGGGTTAAAGTATTCCACTTTTGCATACACATCACAGGGCAGGTCTTTGGTGATTTTGTTTAACCGCACTAACGGTGTGTTGCCTATTGTTTCCAGTATGTTGTTTCTT
>JAICTW010000609.1 GCA_025936195.1 Flavisolibacter sp. | reverse complement strand
ATGTTGAATGTGTTATTGGCATGTTTCAAAAAGAAGTGGCTCAACGCGTAGCGGCAAAAGAAGGGAATAAGGTCTACGGAGTTACCAGTGTTTTGATGCAGGCTTATTATGATGTATTTTATTTGTTTGATGTAAGCGAAAATAGTTTTGTTCCGCCTCCTAAAGTAAAAAGTGGTGTGATCAAACTCATGCCCAAAGAGAAAATGATCAATGTAAAAAGTAAAGCGTCTTTTTTTGAATTGGTGAAAGCTGCTTTCAACCAACGAAGAAAGACCTTGCGCAATGCCTGTAAAAATTTATTTGATACCAATGTACTGCAGCAATCTATTTTTGATAAACGTGCCGAACAGCTTAGCGTCGCCGATTTTGCACAGCTAACCTTTCAAATGAAATGAACAGTATTCAAAATAAGAAAGTCATTGTAACTGCACCAGTTCACCAGTTCTTAATAGAGAAATTGGAGACGAATAATTATGAAGTGCAGTATTTGCCTGCAATAAGCTATGAGGAATTGATGAACATGGTGGCAACGGTAACCGGATTGGTAGTAACGACAAGAATAAAGATTGACAAACCAATGCTTGACCGGGCGGAGCAATTAAAATGGATCGGTCGTTTGGGAAGTGGAATGGAATTGATTGATGAAGACTATGCAAAACAAAAGGGAATCGAATGCATCAGCACACCTGAAGGCAACCGCAATGCAGTAGCCGAGCACACGTTGGCATTGGTGTTAAATCTGATGAACAATATTTCAAAATCGTTTGAAGAAGTTCAGCACGGACAATGGCTGCGCAATGAAAACCGCGGAACAGAATTATCCGGTAAAACAGTGGGTATAATTGGATATGGAAATACAGGTTCATCCTTTGCCAGATTGTTGCAACCTTTTAATGTTACTGTTCTGGCTTATGATAAATATAAAGATGGCTTTAGCAAGGAGTATATTAAGGAAGCTAATATTGATCATATTTGCCGCTATGCAGATGTGATCAGTTTTCATGTTCCACTTACAGCTGAAACATATCACATGGCTAATGAATCTTTCTTCAATAGCCTGAAACAAAAACCATATTTTGTTACCACTTGCCGCGGGCCGGTTACAGATGCCGAAGCCTTGATCAATGCTTTAAAAAATGGAAGCATCTCCGGAGCCGCACTGGATGTGCTGGAAAACGAAAAGATCAATAGTTTAACTACTAAGGAAAAAGAACAATTTGATTTTTTAACGGCACAGCCAAATGTGATTATCACTCCGCATATTGCCGGCTATAGTAATGAAGCATATTTACGTATGTCGGAAGTGTTGGTGATGAAACTTCAGAAGCTTTCCAAACTCTAAATCGTTTCGCAAATTACTTGGTATTCTTTGCAGGTGTTGTTGAGATTTATTGCCTGAAAATTACAAGCAGTTCTACTCTTTTTCGGAATTGCAGATGCAGCTACTTTTAGGGTATAAATAATACTCTATGAAAACACTGCTTTCTTATCTTGCTCTAACTGCATTGATCCTTACATCATCATTCACAGTTAATCAGCAACAGCAATTGAATAAACAATCAGAAAATTGCTTTGATAGTTTTCGTGCACACAGGCAAGGTAAAGCTGCGATATCCCTAAACTGGACCGTTTCATCTGCCGACATCAATCAATTTATAGTGGAGCGTTCTTATGATGGCGAGCTATTTGAAAAGGTTACGTCTATCAATTTCAATAACTCTTCTGGTTATAAGTATAAGGACAATGGAATTTATCCCGGAGTGATCTATTTCAGGATCACTGCTGTTAAGAGGGATGGTACAACAGAGTATTCTTCTGTTGAAACTGTCCGCATTGTTCAACATGGATAAAGGATGCGGAGTCCTGCTCCGCATCTTCTCTTTACCATAATTCTGCGCCTATGAAAACACCTCTACTATCCTCATTTATTATATCCTCACTTACCATCAGTGCCCAAATAACGACGCCTGTTACCAAAGCTGGTTTTGGCGTAGACGGAGATTTAAAAGCCAACAGCTTTAATGGCTTTTTACAATCGGGCAATGATGATTGGTTTAGTAACGGCACAGCGGAAAGCGGTGAGTTTACAATTGATACAACCGGCGCTGCAGCTATAAAAGCTGCTTATGCTTCAGATGTTTCTCCATGGCCTAAACGAATGAGTTCTTTTTATAGGGGCATGAGCAAACCATCCTTCAGTGTGGTTAACAACAGGCTTTGGCTGGATGCTTTATTTGTGAGAGATTATCATGGCAGCGATACTACTGTCTTTACATCTGGCGCTGATAAGAATGGAATGAGTCCCGCATATTGGTCCGGAGGAATTCAGGGCATCCCTGATAAAAACGATATTCTGGACGCATACATGCATGTACGAAGGGCCGGTCCTGCTAACACGGATTCACTATGGATGTTTGGAGGCCTTTCATTGGATAATGTTACGGGTAACCGGTATTTCGATTTTGAATTGTACCAAACCGATATTAATTATGATAGGGCATCGACAAAATGGTATGGATATGGACCTGATCAGGGACATACTTCCTGGCAATTTGATGCAGCGGGAAATATTACCCGGCCCGGTGATATTATTTTCTCTGCTTCTTATCAAAATTCCTCTCTCAGCAATATTGAGGCACGTATCTGGGTTGATAGAAGTTCTCTGAATATAGCGCCGGTGGCCTTCCAATGGTCGGGACAGTTTGATGGAGCCGATAATGCAT
>JAICTW010000250.1 GCA_025936195.1 Flavisolibacter sp. | reverse complement strand
GTGATTATCTTATTGCTGATTCAACCGGTATTCAGAATTATTTAATGAAGGAATATGGGAAGCCATCTGCCTTCATTGCTTATGGCGCTGAATTGATGCAAGACCCAAATGAAGAGATACTTCAAAGCTATGCTCTTGAAAAATATAGTTATGATTTACTCGTCTCACGAATGGAGCCCGAGAACAATATTGAAATGATCATTCAGGCACATTTGACGTGTAATAATTCAAAGCCTTTGATCATTGTTGGAAAGCACATGAATAAATTTGGTTCTTATCTCTATAAAAGATATGCAGGTGAGAAGATCCGTTTTCTGGGTGGAATTTTTGATATTGGAGTTTTGAACAGTTTGCGGTTCTATTCGAATTTTTATTTTCATGGACATTCTGTCGGCGGCACCAATCCGTCATTATTGGAAGCAATGGCCTCTTATGCACTCATTGTTGCGCACGATAATATTTTTAATAAAGCAGTTTTGGGTGATGATGCTTTTTATTTTAGTTCTTCGGATGAAATTGCAACCCTTCTTTCCGGAAGCACTAAGCGGGAAGAGCATCAATTAATGATTCAAAACAATGCAGCTAAAATTGTAAAAGAATATTCATGGCCTTACATCGTTGATCTTCTTGAAAATTATTTATTGTATGCTGTAGCGCATGCTGCAAAAACAAATCTTACTGTTCCGTCCAATGCTTTTTAGTTGGTAATTGTAAAATGATAGCTAATGTTATTGTCTTCAGCGTTGCGGTTAAACTTATGCTACGAATGAATTATTGTTTATTTGGAATCGTTCTTTGCACTCATAGCTATATCGGGAGGCGATAAGCGATAAGAACGTGCAAGAGTGTCCCTTGGCTGCGTTCAGGATAGACTTTGCAAGAAAAGCCAATAGCAGTAATGCAGGCCAGCTCATAAAAATTATCACTCTACTTCAATAACAATTTTCTTTTTCAATAAACCCATTTCAGTCAATCAACATCTTTCGCTCACTACAACTCGGTTATATTTTCTTCTCAATTGAACAAGTCTTTATTTCATTAATTGCAAATATTCATTTGAGTTAAGTAGATCAACCCACATTAAGCAAATTCAATTTTTGGAAAAGCAGTACTAAAATGCGGGGCATAGAAGTTCTGTCATCATTGTCAAAATACTCGTCGAGACCAACAAGTTTCAACCCATATTTCTTTGCGGAAGAGATAAAATCAGAAATGTTGTGGTTGTAGCATTGCACTATCTGCAAACCGTCTTCCGTTTCAAATCTTGCCTTGCTGCCTGTGTATTGCTTGAAGGGGTGCAATTCACCAATGTAAACATGGCCTCCGTCATTTAATTTTTTATATGCCTCTTTAAAAATGTGATCAAGATTTTCAATATGCTCCAATACTAAGCTAAAGACGACAAGATCAAAGGTTTGACTGGTAAAATCCCAGTCGCTATTAATATCCGCTTGCAAAAATTCAATCTTGGGCGATTGAATTTTTTCTTTTGCTTTTGCAAGCATTCCTTCGGAAAGATCAACGGCCGTAATATTGTCTGCTTTCTGCAGCAGCCATTCCGTATTCTTTCCTGTTCCGCAACCAATTTCAAGACAGCAACGAAACGAAAGCGTTGAAAGGACTGCCCTCAGCGCTTTTGCTTCAAGGTCTCTTGTTTTATTTTCATTGCTATCATACTGAGCAGACCAGGAATTGTATGCCTGTTGAGGTTTCATGCAGCGAAACTACTGAGTAATTGCTTCTAATTTTTCAGTCAAAATCCGGCTGATCTCACCGGCCCTGTTATGCACCATCAGGTGTGTGCCATTTTTTATTTTGATATCCGCATGTGTGAATTGAGAAGGGAAAATTTTATCCGACGTGCCCTGAATCTGAACAAGGTTGGCTGGTCTTTTCTCGTTTTTCCAACTAAGCACTTCATTGGTGGCCCATTGCATATAATTGATCGTGGTATTCTTCATATACTCATGGAGTAACTCTTTTTCTCTTTCTGTTTCCACGCCGAAGTACCAATTGATAAAGGGATTGTACCATTTGTAAAAACGTCCCGGAACAATTTTCTGCAACTTCAAAAAGTTGAGGGATTTAAAAAAGGGAGGACGTTCGTATTTGGTAGCGATGGAAGAAATGATGATGGTTATTTTGGGTTGAAGGATTTTATTCAATTCAACGGCAACCATTCCCCCAAGGGAAACACCAATTAAGGCAAAATCTTCATTCGCATTGATTTGCTGCGCTAATCTTTTTACATAATCAGTAAAGGGTTCTTTTTTCAAAGGTTCTATCCAATGAACATGTTTAATAGTGAAGTGAGAAGGCAACGTTAGATTTTCGAATAAGGTTTCATCTGCTGCCTGTCCGCTTATGAAATATACTGTCAAATAAAATGTTTTGTAGATTTCAGCAAGCCTATTCCGATTTACAAATGGAGTACATCTTTCATTGAAAAGATACCTTTTTTATCCGAAATAAATTCTGCAGCCAGAACCGCTCCTAAGGCAAAACCTTTTCTGTTATGTGCTGTATGAATGATCTCAATGTCATCAACAGCTGAAGCATATTTTACATAATGCGTGCCGGGTGCGGGGTCCACACGTTCGCTGATAATGGAAAGTTCTTCTTTACTGTGTGCAGGTTTGTTTATCCAGTTTTTTTTACGTGGAAGGTTCGAAAGAATTTGTTCTGCCAGCGTAACAGCAGTTCCGCTGGGCGCATCTTTTTTTGCGGTGTGATGGATCTCCCGCATCAGCACATCATACTCAGGCTGCGAGGCCATCAACTTTGCCAAAAGCTTGTTCACTTCAAAAAAAATATTTACGCCTATACTGAAATTGCTGGTATGCAAAAAGCTTCCGTTGTGTGCTTTGCAATAAGATCTTGCTTCTTCAATTTTGTTATTCCATCCTGTTGATCCGCTAACGGTGGGAATTCCCGACTCTAAACATTTCATCACGTTTTCAAAAGCGCTGTCCGGACCTGTAAATTCAATAGCTACATCAGATTTCGAAATATTTTCTCCCGTAAAATTCTGTTGATTGCTGACATCAATTTTTAAAACGATCTGGTGCCCACGTTGTGTGGAAATCTCTTCTATCATGTGGCCCATTTTACCATAGCCGATCAATGCAATTTTCATAAATACAATTTCTGTTTTAAAACACGAATTAAAGCGAATTACACGAATTAAGTTGCGGATTGCTATGATTTAATTTAGGATTAATTCTGGCTTCATCGAACATAAACCAGTTGTATTTTAATTCGTGTAATTCGTGAATAGAATTCGTGTTATTTAAATGCAAGCACCAGGCTCACTCCATTTGTTCTTGCCATTTGGCTGGGACCAATTTTAAATTGTAAAGTAAGATCGGGACTTACATCAAATGCTTTCAAGTGAGCGTCAACAGTAGCATCTACTACATTCAATCCCCAAAGCACAACAAAAATCAGGGCTGAGTAATCAATGTTTCTTCGAAACTCGTCACGGTAGGAGCGAAGCGCATTGGCATCAATGTTAATGAGGTCTTTTCTTATTTTAAAATAGTTCGTTGAATCCGGCGGAAGTGTGGCTCCGGTGACAGGATCTCTTCTTGGCAGCGACGCATTGTATTTTGCTTTGTAGGCAAAACGCAGATCTCTGTAGTTGGTTAAGTTGTACGCAAATACAGATCCCGATATTCCTAACGCACCCAACACAATGGGAATTTTCCAGTATTTTTTATTGTAGAACTGTCCCCAGCCCGGAATGACGGCAGAACGAAATGCTGCCGCACCAGGAGGGTGATGCCGCATAATGGAATCCACTCTGTTCACGTGCGCAACGGGTGGTGCTACTTTAGCCAAAGAATCAGCAGGCCTTACCGTTACAGCAGAATCGGTAAAGATCATTTTTTTGGTGCTGTCTTGTGAAAAGGCAAAGGCACTGATCAAAAAACCAAGAGAAAGCAAAAAGAGTTTCGCAATATGTACACGTTCGCTAATCAATGCTCACATTCATTTGGTCTAATAATTTGTTCAATTCCTCCAAAGAATAATAGTCGAAAGTAATTTGACCACTTCCGTTTTTGCTGTGTTTCATTTTTACTCTGGTGCTGAAATGGGAAGCCAGTTTGTCTTCCACTTTTTTGTACGAATCGGGCAGAGCGTTGTTCGTTTTTTTTGCAGTTCCTTCTTTATAAAGATTACGTACAAGGTGTTCGGTTTGGCGAACGGAAAGCCCTTTGGTTTTAATCTCGTCAAAAATGTATAGTTGCTGGTCTATTTTATCAACATTGATCAATGCCCTCGCATGTCCCATGCTGATCTCGCCGTTGCGGACAGCCACCTGAATATCCGGCGGCAATTTCAAAAGACGAATGTAATTGGTAACCGTGCTGCGGTCTTTCCCCATTCGTTCGGCCACTTCTTCCTGCGTGTGATTTAGTTCATCCATCATGCGTTTATAGCTCAAAGCAATTTCAATGGCATTAAGGTCTTCTCTTTGCAGGTTTTCAAGTAATGCCAATTCCAAAAGTTCCTGGTCATCGGCCTGGCGTATGTAAGCAGGAACATCTTTTAGCCCGGCCATTTTCGCTGCACGCAATCTTCTTTCGCCGGAAATTAAACGGTATTTATTACCGTGCAATTTGGAAACAGTAACGGGCTGTATCAGGTCGTGCAGTTTAATGGAATGGGCCAGTTCCTGTAAGGCCTGCTCGTCAAAATCGCGACGGGGCTGTTTGGGATTTGTTTCAATATTTTCAATCGGCAAACGAAGTACACCGGTAGCAGCTTCCACTGCCTGTGGTTTTAATTGTCCGGCAGTATTTTTTAAATCAGAGTCAATGCTCTGCAAGAGTGAGCGGATGCCTTTACCGAGTGCCTCTTTGTTTTGTTTTGGATTGGTCATTACAAGTTAACAGTTCAAAGTTTAAAGGTCAAAGTTCCTGAAAATTGTGCAGCGAAAGTAAGGTGTTCAAAGATAGGAATGAGGACTGTTAAGGGGAGGTTGAAATTTGATCGGTATTGGTTGTTGTATGTAAAAAGTTTTGCTTTTTTGTTTAAAGGCTAGGTGGACGTGTTGATTATTGGTGCGTCTTTAGCAAATGAAACTTTCGTATATTTTGAGTTAGCAGCAATACAAAACAGAACCTCTCCACAATGAACTACTTTGGTCCAAAGACAGCAGCAGAACGTTATTCAAAAGGGCGACCTCACTTTCACGGCAACACTATAAAGCATATCAAAGATTATTTGCAGCT
>JAICTW010000309.1 GCA_025936195.1 Flavisolibacter sp. | reverse complement strand
GATGTGAAGCGAATTGCTTCCAATCCCAATTATCCCGATAAGGAGCGATATAAATTTTACAATTATGTCCTTTCCAATCCGGATCAGTATCCAATTGTTGTTCATCCACCGGATAAATCGGATAATTACATTAAACGCTGCACGGGCATTGCGGGAGATACGATACAGGTGATCAACAACCAGGTAAAGGCCAATGGCCAAATGGAACCGGATCCTCCGCAATCAAGAATGAATTATAAAGTAACCACTGCGGTTCCAAGTCTGGATGCGCAAGCGTTGAAAGAAGAATATGATATTGATTTCGACAAAGATGTTTATCCTTCCGGTCAGCCGGGTGTTTACTATTTATGGTTAACTGCAGAAGCAAGAGATAAAATGTTGAAGAATGGTTTGGCCAAACAAATTGTTCCGAATACAGAGCTCGATGATTCGCCCGTGTTTCCTTACGACAGTATTCACAAATGGACAAGAAATAATTTCGGGCCAATATGGATTCCAAAGAAAGGAGCCACGCTAACACTTACTCCCGAAAATTATTCTTTGTACGAAAGAGCTGTTCGCGTGTATGAGCACAATCAATTTGAAATGAAAAATGGAAAATTTATTTTGAATGGAAAAGAAGCGAACACTTATACTTTTAAAATGAATTATTATTGGATGATGGGAGATAACCGGCTGGAATCGCAGGACTCCCGCTATTGGGGTTTTGTTCCTGAAGACAGGGTAGTGGGCAAGGCATCCATTATTTGGTTCAGTTGGGAAGGCGGTCCGCGATGGAACCGGTTGTTTAAACGAGTAAAATAATTAACTTTAAACGTCCCGCAGTAAGCGGGACTTTTTGTCTGAATTATAAACTATGAGAGAAAATAAATTCGAATTCAACTACAAGGTTTTTGAAAGCATTGATGAGTTGCCGGAAGATTTGCGTTGGCTGTTGAATGAAGCAAGGCAGGTTACTGAAAATGCGTATGCTCCTTATTCAAATTTCCAGGTAGGTGCAGTAGCAAAATTAGTGAATGGAGAAATTGTTTCGGGAAGCAACCAGGAGAATGCATCTTTTCCTGTAGGACTTTGTGCCGAAAGGGTTTTGCTGGCTACAGCATCATCTCTCTTCCCAAAAGTTCCCATTCAAACCATGGCGGTCAGCTATAAAAGCGATAATGTAAAAAGTGATCACCCGATCTCTCCATGCGGCATTTGCCGCCAAACCTTACAGGAGTATGAAGACAGAGTAGATCATCCCATGCAATTGATCCTTGGCGGAATGATGGGGCCTGTTTATGTAATTGACAGTGCCAGCCGTTTATTGCCGTTGGCGTTTACAAGTGAGGAGTTGAGGTAAGGTTTTGCGGCAATGACAAAAAGAATCTTCTATTTGTGCCTGCTTCCTTTATGTATTGGGGGGGTGATTTACATTTTCTTTCGAAAGAACGGATTGGTTGGCCTCTTGCTACACGTGACAGACTTTAAACCAGGATCCGTTTGGAAAGTTTTGATTAATACGTTGCCAGATTTTTACTGGGCTTTTTCTTTATCCAATGCATTGTATATATTCTTTAACAGTCATAATTTTTCTTTTAAAAGAGCTCTTTGGGTAATTGGTTTCGTTATTATATTTTCGGAGATTGTACAATTATTGGTTCCCACGTATTTTACATTTGATGTGTTGGATTTGTTTGCAGTTCTCCTTGCTTTTATATTATCATCTATGATTGCAAAATCTTCATATGAAAACAAATCGGTTTAGACTTGGCTTGTTTGCCATCTTAGTTGCCTATAGCCTGTTATACATTGCAACAACAAAACCCAAAAAATGTGATGACCTGTGTCAGGATTTCAACGACGCCTGTAATTTAATAAGAAGAGATCGTCCATATGTTACTCAAGCGTTTCACTGTTGGGATAGTACCTTATGTATGTATGTTATGGATTCAAGTCAGAATAATTGGAATGCTCTTGCTGATACAGCTTGCATGTACTTAAAGTTTCACTCCATAAATGGCTTTCGCATAATCATAATTAATCAAAACCAAGACACCTTAGCTGATAAAAACTGCCAATAAATTCAGGTAACTGCATTCTCAAAATCGAATTTTTGGAGACCCAAATGATATTTCGCTTCATGGTCCAATAACCATTTCTTTCTCCACAATCCGCCGGCATAACCAACCAGGGATTGATTGCTGCCGATTACACGATGGCAGGGAACAATAATGGCAATATTATTTTTTCCGTTAGCAGAAGCGACAGCACGAATGGCTTTCAGATCACCATATTGTTTTGCCAGATTATTGTAGCTGATGGTTTTACCATAAGGAATTTTATAAAGAAGATCCCAAACCTTTGCCTGAAATTCTGTCCCGTCCTGGTTTAGAGGAAGCGAAAATTGTTTTCGCTTCCCTGCAAAATATTCCTCTAACTGTTTTGTGCAGGTGTAAAGCAGTTTGTGTTCATCGTTTTGAATATCGTTCTCCGTATCACAAAATGAAACAGACTTAATGTGCTTGTCAGAACATTGCAGTTTCAGCAATCCAACAGGCGAGGAATAGTATGCAGTATATAAGTTCATCATCCTATTTTTAATCCATTGGATACGGAATGCTTTGGCTGAATTAAAACTACATTATTATTTTCATCATAAATGCCCAGCACCAGGCATTCGCTGATGAAATCGGCAATTTGCTTTGGCGGAAAATTGACAACGCCAATAATCTGCTGGCCTTTTAATTCTTCTGCAGAATAAAGCTTTGTTATCTGTGCAGATGATTGTTTTATTCCTAATGCTCCAAAGTCAATGGTAAGTTTATATGCCGGCTTTTTTGCTTTTGGAAACTCCTTTGCCTCAATGATAGTTCCTACTCTTATGTCAATCTTTTCAAAATCATTCCACGAGATCATAGTTGCTGATTTGTTGATCATGAATGGTGATGTCTCAGTTAATACAATGCCGGAAGTAATTTAACTGAAATAATTATTATCAGCCGATCTTCTCTGCTACAACAATGCTGCTAAATACAAAATAAAAAAAGAAAACTTTTCTAACCTATGTATATGTAGGCAACTAATTTTTTTCCATGTTTAAAATTGTAACCTTTTGTTGCATTTGTTGATCCATGCGAAATACTCTTTCACTTAATTATATGAGATCAAACATTCACCAAAACAAATTGGTTGTTCCAATAACAATAGCTGCATTGAAAAATGATCTGATGATTAATGAACAGCCAAGAAACTATAAGGCACTCTTGTACTCCATTGCCGTTAACCTTGGGTTTAATGAAAAAGAATCCTGGACACTTATAGAAAATGTGTGCCTGATTGGGGAAAGAAATTATGCTCGCCAAAAGAAAAGTGTTACAATGAAAGTATGGCTGTCGAAAATGCTTGTTCACCACTGTATTTTCAGAATAAGCAGCAGACTTTTTAGTCAAAGCAGGAATGAAACAGATCATTTGAATACATCACCGTTTTTGAAAATTCCCATTAGCTACAGGATTGTTTACATTTTAATTCACATTGCTGGTTTTACAGAACCGGAAGCTGCTCAAATTCTCAATTGCACACGTACGCAGGTAAGCGAAAGGTTTGCAAAAGCGTTGCTGGCTTTGAAAAACAATTATATCAAATAACGGGTGCAGTATTTTTTCACAATGGTGTTTAATGGTTTGAACGAAAGTTGTGTGCATTGCTGTGTGCGCCTGCAAAATTTTTTCGTTTTTTGTAACGGGAATCCTTTTTGATGAATCTATAAGTAAAATATACGTTATGGACATCACAGCAAATTATGCCGGAGAGCATGCTCATCATGGAGCAATGACGCAAACAGAAAAAGTGTTTACACTTTTAAAATGGACCTATGGCCTGGTGCCCATTATTGCCGGGGCTGACAAGTTCATGCACCTGCTCACCAATTGGGACCAATACCTTGCACCTACCATTGCGAATCTATTGCCCATGCCGGTACACAGCTTTATGAACATCATTGGCATTATAGAGATCATTGCCGGTGTTCTTGTTTTAATTAAACCAAGGGTTGGCAGCTTGATCGTCTGCCTTTGGTTGTTGGGCATTGCTATTAATCTCTTACTTACAGGACAGTATTATGATGTTGCCGTAAGAGATACAGTAATGGCCATTGGTGCTTTTTCACTTTATATACTGAGCGGTAGAAGAGAGGCATAGCAGAAGAGAAAATAGAAGTTAATTCAATTTGGAAAGATGAGGATATATCATGTATAGCCTTAGGGATTATGGTTTAATCGGTAACTGCCGCTCTGCAGCATTGGTAAGTAAGCATGGTTCAATTGATTGGTGTTGTTTGCCGGAATTCCATTCGCCTGCTCTTTTCTCGGCCCTCCTTGATCAGAACAGAGGCGGCCATTTTTCTATTGCACCCGTTGAGGCATTCAAATCGTTTCAACAATACATTGCCGATACCAATGTAGTGGAAACCATTTTCAAAACCGGCAATGGTGAAGTAAGATTAACGGATGCCTTTGTTGCCATTACAGAAGAAGAAAAAACGCTTTCTCTTTTTCCTGATCATGAGATCCTTCGGATTGTAAAATGCACTTCAGGAAGTGTTTTGTTGAAAATGGAATTCGAACCCACTATTTTTTATGGTAGGTC
>JAICTW010000595.1 GCA_025936195.1 Flavisolibacter sp. | reverse complement strand
TTTGATTGCCTTTCTTCAGAAAGAGAACCGGTAAAAAAAACTTTTTTCCCATCAACCGATGTTATATAAAATTTAGTTGCTTCTGCTTTGCCTGTTAACACAGCAATTTTTGAAGCAGAAGGAAAAAATCCAACCTGGTTCAACTGAATACGATCACTGCCCTTTTGCGAAAAGGAAATTACTGAGGTCGTAAGCAACAGTGCTAATAGAAATTCTTTTCTAAATAGTTCTAAATAGGATACTGAAAAACTTTTCATGCTTTCTTCATTTTGCATTTACCTGTATCGTTGCTGGTTGCAGTCCGTCGGCAGTTGCCGTTAAGGTTATCGTTCCGTTCTTTCCATTTGATTGAAGAATGCAAAGTGCCTTTCCACTTAGTGCCGTATGTTGATCGCCTTTGAAGGATTCCAAACTAACCGGATCGCCACTATCCACACCGGCAATGAATCCTTGCCCGCTTACAGAAAATTTGATAAGGTTCTTTGCGTCAGGTATCAACACACCATCTTTATCTACAACATCCACTTCCACAAATGAAAGGTCTTCACCATCCGCATTGATGTTGCTTCTGTCTGCCTTCAAGACAAGTTTGTATGGAGCACCTGCTGTTTTCACTTCCTGTGTCAACACAGTCCTTCCAATTTTTGTTGATATGGCTTTTAATATTCCTGGCTCAAACGGCACTGTCCATTTTACGTGCAGATCATCTCCTTGTTTAGAACGTTTGCCCAGTGATTTTCCATTGAGAAATAATTCCACTTCATCTGCATTGTTGTAATAAGCAACAACATCAACCGTATCTCCCTGCTTCCAATTCCAATGCGGATAAATATGCAACACCGGTTTATCGGTGAACACACTTTGATAGAGATAATAAACATCTTTAGGAAAACCGGCAAGATCAATGATACCAAAATAAGAACTGCGTGCAGGCCACGGATACGGTGTAGGTTCACCAATGTAATCAAAACCAGTCCAGATGTACATGCCGGAAACATGATCGTATTTCAGCAAAGGCTTGATGCTTTCCTCATGCGTTGATCCCCACGGCGTGCTTACATTATCATAAGCAGAAACCGTAAGATCGGGATTGCCTTCTTTAAATTCGGCATCCCATCTTTTTGGCCAGCGGCGAATGCTATCAAAAGGAACCAGATCATAATGCCCACGTGTTTCCAATGCCGAAGTGCTTTCCGTAACAATCATTTTTTGTCCGGGAAATTCTTTGAAAAAATCGCCCCACTTGTTATGGCTGTAATTGTAACCAATCAAATCCAAAGCTCCGGATTGAATAATGTGATTGGATGGAGTGGGGTTGTTATTGGCTGTTGTAATAGGACGAGTTCTGTCTAAACTTCTTACAATGCCGGCAAGTTCTCTCGCAATACCTCTTCCTGATGTATCACCCTTCTTTTCATCACCCCATTGCTCCAGAATTTCATTGCCGATACTCCAGATAAAAACAGAAGGATGATTGCGATCTCTTGTTATAAAATCGCTCAGATCTTTCTGATGCCATTCATTCCAATCAAGCGAGTAATCATATTTAGTTTTTGGCTTTGCCCACATATCAAATGCTTCATCCATCACAATGAAACCTATTTTATCTGCAAGGTTCAATAACTCCGGTGCAGGCGGATTGTGCGAAGTGCGAATGCCATTGCAACCCATTGCTTTCAATAGTTGCAGTTGTCTTTCGAGTGCTCTTGTATTGACGGCAGCGCCGAGAGCGCCAAGATCGTGGTGATCGCAAACACCTAAAATTTTCACCGGCTTTCCGTTGAGTGAAAAACCTTTTTCGCTATCAAAATTGAAATAGCGAACACCGAATGGCGTCGTATAAGTATCAAGAACCGTATTGCCCGATTTTAATTGCGATACGGCCTTGTATAAATAAGGTCTTTCCAATGTCCAAAGTTTTGGCTGCGCAATTTTAATGGCTTGCGCAATGTCATTTTCGCTTGCAGTTGTTGATGAGGAAGCAATCGCCTTACCATCTTCATCGTAAACAGTCGTAATTAAAACCGGATTTTCATTGGAGCTTCTGACAACATTGGTCCTGACAAGAACAGTAGCCTGCTGATCGCTGATATCGGGCGTAGTGATGTACGTTCCCCAAAGATCAATATGATCCTTATTCAACGCAGTTAACCATACATTGCGGTAAATTCCGGAACCGCTGTACCAACGTGAATTGGGTTGTTTGGAATTATCAACCTTTACGGCAATCAGGTTTTTTTCATTGCCGTATTTTAAATAAGGTGTAAGATCATAATGAAAGGACGAATAACCATAAGGACGAATTCCTAACGAATGTCCATTGATGAATACTTCGGCATTGCGATAGACTCCATCAAATTCGATGAAGACTTCCTTACCTTTTTGCGAAGTAGGAATGGTAAATGTTTTTCGATACCAGCCAATTCCCCCAGGCAATGCACCGCCTCCGGTTCCTGCAGGATTGCTTGGATCAAATTTTCCTTCAATGCTCCAGTCGTGTGGAAGGTTCAATGTTCGCCATGAAGCATCATTAACATTGGCATCGCTGTAGGATTGACTACTGTCTAATTTGAATTTCCATCCTTGGTTGAAAGAAACTCTTGACTGATGTTGTGCAAAAAGAGTAAGGCTGCTTAAAAATAAAATGGAAGCAGCTAAAAAATAGTTCTTCATTTTTTTTGAATGAGATTTAAAAGTTTTCTATCGAGCTTGTATCCGTGCCAGTCTTCGTACGCCACATCGGCCCGGCCTGAATTCAAAATTCCGAAATCGCCAATGAATTCCCACAAGGC
>JAICTW010000682.1 GCA_025936195.1 Flavisolibacter sp. | reverse complement strand
TTCAAATCCTTTTTTATAAGGTTCGAAAGCCACACCGCCATGAACAAAAAATCCGAGGTTAGGCCATATATCATGAATGGTGTTGAGCTTGTAATGTTCAACAATCATTTCCATACACATCTGGCACCAGGCCGGCACACCAACAATATAGCCGATGTCCCACTCAGGAGCTTTCTCAACAATTTCATTCAGCTTTTCGTTCCAGTCCTTGATCTTGGCGATTCGTCCTCCTGGTTTGTAAAATGTTTGGAACCAAAACGGTCGGTTCTTTGCCAGTATTCCACTAAGGTCGCCGGCAAACCATCCTGCTTTTCCTTTTTGCAGATCGGTGGCTCCGCCCAACATCAGAAATCCTTTAGTAACGGCATTGCGTGGCAAATGCTCATAAGTAAAAAGCGAAAGTATTTGGCGGATATAATTGATGCGGTTGCTGCGTAACATTTCTCTGGTTACCGGAATGTATTTACTTGCCGACTCTGAAGTGCCGGAGCTTAACGCATAATATTTTATTTTACCTGGCCAGGCAACATCCGGAACGCCTTCGAGGGTTTTCTTCCACCAGCTCTCGTAAATTTTATTGTAGTCATGAACCGGAACAATGCTCTGAAACTCTTTTCCAATATGCCGGCTTAATAAAATTTCATCGAACCGGTATTGCTGTCCAAAGGCTGTGAATCTTGCCTTGCTGAGCAGCCTCTTTAATACTCTTAACTGCTGCCTTCTCGGATCGTTTTCCGGGAGTCGCAGTGCAGAGGCAATCGCTTTCGGGATTTTTATATCTATGATTCTCGCCATTCCGTGCAATAAAATTATTTATAAAGATACCGTGCCAGATAGTATTGCTTCACCACCTAAATATCTGTAGTTTTTTAAAATGATGCTGAGGTCCTGAAAAGGATCATAGTCACGGGCATACCAGTAATCAAGCATTTGCAGACTTTCCACAGTGAGTGTTTGTTGTGCTTTCCTGTATTTTCCATTAGGCGCAAGAATGCTTTCCCTTAGCTTGGGCACTGCGGGTGAACAAATACTATATCCTACCCAGGTTTTTTTTCCTGACAAAACAAGAAAACAATTTTTCAAAAAAGAAAACGACTTTTTTACCAATAAAAACGCAAGCGGAAACAACACAATTGATATAGCTGAAAACAAAACATCTATCAGCCGCTTCATTCTTCTGTTGTTCGATCTTGCCAGGCGGAATTCACTTTCTCCGGAAAGGATCTCTCCTTTGGTTGTGCTGTCATCGCTTCCAATGATACTATTTCCTGCAAAAAACCTGATCCGTAAATTTTTTAGTTGCTCAACCTGTGCAATCATTTCTTTGTATGAAAAACTCTCAGTGCAAAAAATAATTTCTTTTGCATTCAATGATCGTGCTGTTTCATTCGTGTTCTCTATCGTTGCAATACTTTCTCCGTTTCTTTTGCCGGCAATTCGTCCAATGATCTTGTCTGCTAATTTTCTATTGTCCAAAAGATTTTGAACTGCTTTGTATTCTTCTTCATTGCCTGCAATTAAAATGTACGGTCTGGTTATTTTTTCTGGCGGTTGTAACAAAACTCCGGTGCTAATTAAAAGCCTGCGCACAAAAGCGATCAAAACAAAGGCAAGTAAGGCGCCTAAAACCATAATGGCTCTTGAAAAGCGAAACCGCTCCGGCAACAACGCATAGATGGCTAACAGAAATAAAGTGGCGAATGCAGTAGAGCGAGTGAGATTGGTTTTACGATAATACCTGTCGTACAAGCCGGCATAATACGCTACCACAAGATAAATAAACGTGAATGCAGGAAAAGAAATAAGCAGAAGTTTGCTCTGATAGACGATATCAGTTCGTACATAACCTCCCCAGAATTCTTTGGCAAGCCAGAAAGAAAATAAAATAAGCAATGCATCAATTACAGGCAACCCGATCCATTTAAAGAATTTACCTGTGGCTGCCATCAATGCTCTTATCCAAATGGCCAAATGAATGGACGCGTTAAAAACACCGGCCCTTGTTCCTCCATAATGCTTGCTAACAAAAATATTCATGGCCTTATAAAACATTCGCACATAATTTAAACTTCCCCGTTTTGTGCTCTCACCTTTAAAATGAATAATGGCTGTGCCCGCGAAATAATAATTTTTATAACCCGCTTCCTGAATGCGGTAGCTTAAATCCACGTCTTCGCCATACATGAAAAAGGTTTCATCAAAGCTTCCCACTTCATCCAATACTTTTTTTCTTACCATGAAAAATGCACCTGCCAAAACATCCACTTCATGATTTTGTTCTTTATCCAAATGACCAAGGT
>JAICTW010000415.1 GCA_025936195.1 Flavisolibacter sp. | reverse complement strand
GCAGTATTGGTTGTTAAGAAAGCAGAAACCGCAGTGGCATTTGCACCTAAAGCAGATCCGGCATTAAAGCCAAACCATCCAAACCATAACAGGCCTGTTCCAATCAATATATAAGGAATATTGGAAGGTGTTGATTCAATATTATTGATATGAGAAATTCTTGGTTTCAATACCATAGCACCTGCCAATGCAGCACAACCGGCAGAGATGTGCACCACAGTACCTCCGGCAAAATCCAGTGCACCCATTTTAAAAAGAAATCCGTCCGGATGCCAGCTCCAGTGGGCAAGAGGTGCATATACCAACAAACTAAAAAGAACCGTGAAGAGAACATAAGAAACAAAACGCATCCGTTCAGCAATGGCGCCAACTACTAATCCGGGAGTGATGATGGCAAACATTAATTGAAACACCGCAAAAAGTGATTTAGGAATTGTTGGTGCAAGGCTCCAGGGGTTACCTGATGCTACACCTTTAAAGAAAAGATGTGTAGAAGGATTGCCTATGACTCCCCATCCGTTTATTTTCACACTGTCACCAAATGCCAAGCTGTACCCAACCACGATCCATAACACTCCAACAACACCTGCCGCTACAACGCTTTTCATCATCGTGGAAAGAATATTTTTTCTATGCACCATTCCTCCATAGAAAAAGGCAAGTCCGGGAGTCATCAAAAAAACCAAGGCAGTGGCTACCAGCATCCAAGCCATGTCAGCAGTATTGTATTTACCATCATCGAAATTGGGAAGCGTAGGAACAAATACCGCTGCAATGGCAATCGCCATCAGTACTAAAAAAGGCATTGCTGATTTGAATGTGATCTTCTTCATACTATTTCATTTAGGTGTTTACAAAAATTTAAAATGAATAAACTGCTGCTACCAAAAAATTAGCAGCAGCTTTAGTTGGCGACCCATCTTTTTTAATGAAAATTTCCGCTGTGGAATGGTCTATCCTGAATTCTGGTATAATAACCAGGTTATCAATTTTGAAATTGACGGATAAAGTGTTGGCAAAAACCTGTGTGCCTTCATTTGAACCTGTGTAAATTTTTAGTTGATTTTTATCGCTGAAGTATTCACTTCTTAGCGTGAGCCCAAATGATGATGTTGGATCTACATTTAAATAAATAGCAGAACCCCACCAGGATTTTCCTGAACTATTCTTTGCACCATCCCAATGTTGAACTATATCTATGGAACCATTGTATCCAATAGAAAATTTATTACTCAACTTACTTGTTAGAACAATATCGAATTGATTGGCTTTAGAACTATCAACGTTTTTTCCCCCGACATAATTTAAATAGAGTTTAAGCAGATCGCTTGCTGCATAACTATATTGAGCAAGCAAAAACTTTTTATTCAATACGCCATCAGGAACGTATTTATAGTCAGTTGGGTTTGCAACACCAACCATCAAACCTGTTTTACCTAAACTGACATCTGCTTTGATTCCTGTATGAAAGAATGGTCCGTTTGTAAACATATAGGACATGCTGTAGTTCCGGTTGAATTGCGGATCCACTAACTCATATCCCACATGCGTAGCCCAACTACCAGCCGTAAATTTTATTTTGCTGTTGGGAGAATAGCTTACATATAATTGTTTAACCGCAGCCAGAATTCCTTCATCATTATAAGAAAACTCCTGTGCTCTTTTTCCAAACCCCAGATCAGCTACAACATCAACTTTAGAAGTTTTGTGTTCCAGTTTCACACTGGCCATTCCTAATTCAAAACGATTGTGTGAATTGGTGAAAGAAGTGTAGTTGTTAAATTTGTTCTTACCAAAATCGTACTTGTAATAAACATCGGCCGAGCCTGTAATTTTTAAGGAGGATGCCTTTGTTGAATCCTGCGAAGAAGCGGTGGTGACGCATCCCATTGCAAAAAAGGGTGCAAGTAAATTTCGTAACATTGTGTTGGTTTTTAAGTTTAAAAAGAAAGGTATTGCACGGCTTAAGCTTGTTCCAGAAGCTTAGTTCGCAAGCAATACCTTTTATTTCTATTTGACTTCTAAATGCCCTTTTAAAATTTCATCAGGGTACAAATTGTAATCTCTGTTCTAATACAAGTGTTTTTCTGATCTAAAATTAGGATTGACCATCCAATATTTCAAATAATTTTTATCATAATGTGAATTATGTGCGCATAATCTTCCAAAATTGTTCTTCCAACTCAGGCTTAAATAAGATAACTAAGCTCAAGTCGTATCAATTTTTCAATAAAGACGCCTTAAAACATGATATTATTAAAAATATTTATTTTAATAAACCAAACTGGCCTCCTATTGTATGAGCTTGCTTCTACTTCCTTATAATTTTTCCCACATCGTGCTAACATTTGAAAACCGGAGTAATTTCAATTGAATTTTTTCCTATTTTCATGGCTGTTCGCTTGCTATTAATACAATAGAGTTTATTCAAAAACAAACCCCTTGTTATGATGGCAAGCAACGGATTATACTCTCCTGCTTTTGAACATGATGCCTGTGGTATCGGTTTCGTAGTTAATATCAAAGAACACAAATCACACAAAATTGTTTCCGACGCATTAACTATTTTGGAAAATATGGAGCATCGTGGCGCCTGTGGATGTGAACATAATACAGGTGATGGCGCCGGTATTATGATTCAGACTCCGCATGAATTCTTTTTTGATGAGTGTGTAAAACTGGGTGTTCATCTTCCTCCCTTCAAAAAATATGGAGTTGGCGTTTTGTTTTTTCCGAAGGACATTCGGCTAAAAGAAGAATGCCGCGATATTTTAAACCGTTGTGCCGAAAGATTGGGGCTTGATATTTTAGCTTATCGAAAAGTCCCCGTTCATCCGGATGAAATTGGTTTTACAGCTTTATCTGTTGAGCCTGAAATGGAACAGGTATTTGTTGCTTGTCCTGACCATATAAATAATCCCGATGATTTTGAAAGAAAATTATTCCTTCTTAAAAATTATACATCCCATACTATTTTTAATACGGTAAAGCAGGATGCAATCGGATTTTACATTGCTTCCTTCTCGTATAAAACTGTTGTTTATAAAGGGCAACTTACGAGTAAGCAATTGCGTGAGTATTATCCCGACTTAAGTGATAAGCGTTTGGTCTCTGCTTTTGGTTTGGTGCATTCCCGTTTTGCCACCAATACGTTTCCTTCATGGAAACTGGCACAACCCTTCCGCTACATTGCACACAATGGTGAGATCAATACGCTGCAGGGAAATTTGAACTGGCTCAAAACAAGTGAAAAGAATTTCACTTCTCCTTACTTCACAAAAGAAGAAATGGATATGTTGCTGCCGATTATTACAAGTGGCCAGTCCGACTCCGCCTGTCTCGATAACATGATTGAATTACTTACACTTTGCGGAAGGTCATTGCCACATGTAATGATGATGCTGATTCCTGAAGCCTGGGATGATAACGACCAAATGGACCCGGTGAAGAAAGCTTTTTATGAATTCCACTCTGCGTTCATGGAACCATGGGATGGTCCTGCTTCTATTTCATTCACCGATGGAAAAATTATTGGTGCCACGCTTGACAGAAATGGTTTGCGTCCTTCACGTTATTGTGTTACTACGGATGACAGAGTGATCATGGCATCAGAAACCGGTGTTCTACCTGTTGATCCGAAACTGGTAAAAGAATATGGCCGTTTGCAACCTGGAAAAATGTTTG
>JAICTW010000506.1 GCA_025936195.1 Flavisolibacter sp. | reverse complement strand
GGCTAGACAGGTTGGAGTTCTGGTCGCTCAATCATCGCAAATCCATATTTGCCGTAACGGCTATTGTTGTGATCATGGCTGTTATTGGAATTTTAAGATTAAAGAGCGTGGGTTATATTGTTGATGATCTTCCCAAAACTGATAAGCTTTATACCGATCTTAAATTTTTTGAAAACAATTTCAATGGTGTAATGCCTTTGGAAATTGTTGTGGATACGAAACAGGAAAATGGTATCCGCAAAAACATGATGAAGACCGTTCATGCCATGGATACGCTGTCGCTCTACCTTTCATCCAAACCTTACATTGGAAAGCCATTGAGCATAGTGGAAGGATTGAAATTTGCCAAGCAGGCTTTTTTTGAAGGGGATAGTGCTTATTATTTAGTGCCGGAAGAAAATGATCTGTTGGCCTTGCGATCGTATCTTTCTACAAATTCAGATAGTAGCCAATCAAAAAATTCTTTTTTCAAACTCGTTTCGTCGTTCATGGATACGGCGAAGCAGGAAACAAGGATCAGCGTCAATATGAAGGATGTGGGCAGTGCAAGATTGCCATCTATTTTAGACAGTGTGCAAAGGAAAGCAAATCAACTTTTCCCCGATACATCAAAATACAAAATAACACTAACGGGTACCAGCGTCACTTTTTTGGAAGGCACAAGTTATATCATCAATGGGCTAAAGGAAAGTATTCTGTGGGCTTTTCTTCTAATTGCGTTGTGCATGTTATATCTGTTTAAATCATTCAGAATTTTATTGTGCTCTTTATTGCCCAATGTGATTCCGCTTGTAATTACAGCCGGTGTTATGGGATGGGCCGGAGTGGCTTTAAAGCCTTCCACCGTTTTAATTTTCAGTGTGGCACTGGGCATTGCTATTGATATTACCATTCGCTTCCTTGTTAACTTTAAACAACAATCATCTAAGGATGCTAATCCCAAAGCAACTGTTGTGGAAACCATTCACTCCACGGGTTTGAGTATCATTTATACTTCCATTGTTTTAATTGCCGGCTTTGTAATCTTTTGTTTCAGTGGATTTGGCGGAACGAAAGCTTTAGGGTGGTTAACTTCTCTTACATTGATTACTGCAACCGTTGCTAATTTGGTTTTATTGCCTGCTCTTATAATTGTTTTCTACAATAAAGAGAAGAAGTAAAAAAGATTCATCGGCAAAATAAACCGTTTCGCCTTTTTTCTTCGGGTGCTTATTTGGGTGATATACAGTTGAAATTTATATTGTGCAACAAAATTGGTGAATCTGTTGTCTTTTTGTTCAGAGATTTTCTGCAGATAAAGATTTATGTAGCTCCGACCCCTTGTAAAGCGAATCAATAAGGACCAAATTCTTTTTAAATAAAACAAACATGCACATGAGAAAATTTCTATTCTTAAGCGTACTGCTTACGCTTATGGCTGCACAGTCATGGGCGCAGCGAACAGTAACGGGGAAAGTTACTGATGACAAAAACACTCCACTTCCCAACGTTTCGGTAATTGTAAAAGGAACAACCATTGGTACTACCAGTAAAATGGACGGCACCTTTAGTTTAAATGTTCCTGCAAATGCAAAGGCACTTATTTTTTCTTCCACAGGTATGAACACCCAGGAAGTAAACATCGGCAATGAAACGATGTTTAATGTGTCGCTTGCTACTGCCAATAACGCTATGGAAAATGTTGTGGTGGTGGGATATGGTGTTCAGCAGAAAAAGGCATTTACAGGTTCGGCTTCCAAAGTGAACCCTGATAAAATGTCCACACTACTGACTACATCAGTAGATAAAGAACTTGGTGGAAGAGCAACCGGTGTACAAGTGACTAACACAAGTGGAGAGGTGAATGCTCCGGCCAGGATCAGGATTAGAGGGTATCATTCAATTAATCAATCTAACGATCCGTTGATTGTGGTTGATGGTATTCCTGTTATTACAGGTAATCTGTCTGCTACCACTAACTCTAACGCATTGGCCGATATCAATCCAGCAGACATTGATAACATCGAGATATTAAAGGATGGTTCGGCAACAGCCATTTATGGTTCAAGAGCTGCTAATGGAGTGATTTTGATCACTACCAAAAAAGGACAAAAAGGCCAACTTCGTGTAAATTATGACGGTTTTTACGGTTTTAGTACTGTAGCTAAAAGATATGATCTTTTGAATGCGGACCAGTTTGCAAAGATCGTTAATGAGAAGTTAGCCAATGCCGGGTTGGCTCCTAAGGCGGGAGTGAATCCTGGTGGAGTGAATACGGATTGGCAGGATGTGGTTTTGGTGAACAATGCTCCTTCCCAAAGCCATAACCTAAGTCTTTCAGGTGGATCGAACAAAGCCACTTATTACTTTTCTCTTAATTACAATGCACAACAAGGCGTGGTAAAAAGTAACAGTAATAAATCTTATCGCATAAGAGCCAATCTTGACAATGAGATCAATAAGTTTATTCGGATTGGAAATAACATTACATTAAGCCGGCAGCAAAATACGGATCAGAATACGGGTAATAATTCATTGGGGGGTGCCATTGCTTCTACTTTGCGCTTGCTGCCGAACGTATCTCCTTACGATCCAAACAACCCAACAGGTTTTAACGTTAACCTTGGCGCCAATAATATACCGAACGGCCCTAATTCACAGGGCGTGGATGATAACTGGTTCAATATTGCTTTTCTGCTGGCAAAGAATAATTACTCTTCAGAGCAGTACCGGATCATTGATAATGCTTTTGTAGAAATTTCACCTGTGAAAGGATTAAAGATCCGTTCACAGGCTTCGTGGGATATGTTGAATGATTATGCTTTTCAATCCTGGGACCCCAGACATGGTGATGGATATAGTTCCGGTGGTATTGTTTATAATGCCAGCCAAAACTTTACCCGTTATGTATGGCAAAACTATTTTAATTACAACCTGAGCTTGAACTCTCACAATTTTTATTTGACAGGTGGTCATGAAGTTCAGGGATCAACTACCAAGTGGATTTCTGCAGAAGGCGATAAGATCTCTGATCTCTTCTTCATGCAAAAAAACCTAATTTCTGGTTCCGCTGTTACTCCGTTCATTGGAGGTTCTTATGGTAAGTCTGGCTTTCAATCCCTTTTTGCCCGTTTTAATTACGATTATAAAAACAGGTATTTTGTACAGGCAAGCTTCCGCCGTGACGGACAAAGCTCTTTGGCACCTGGCAAACAATATGGTAATTTCCCTGGATTTTCT
>JAICTW010000130.1 GCA_025936195.1 Flavisolibacter sp. | reverse complement strand
CATTATGGATCACATCTGCATGAATTTTTGTCCAGGGCACCAATGCATCATCCTCCATTTCTCCCAACAGAAAACTTACTTCCAAAACACGCATTAAATGTTTGTTGATTTCTCCTTCATTGATCAAACCTTTTTTAACCGCATCCGGTAAATGTTCAAAAGCATAACCAGCCCATACACATTCCACATCAGTTCCTGCTAACACTGCTTTTGAAGATGCATGTGTTGCATCAGAAGAAACTTTATGACTGGTGTAGAAATCGGTAACAGCACCACAATCGGAAACAACTAAATATTTAAAGCCCCATTGATCGCGAAGAATGGTTTGCAACAAGCGATTGTTACCGCAGCATGGTTCATCATCCAAACGTTGATACGCACACATTACTTCGCGAACGTCAGCCTTTGTTACCAACGCTTTGAACGCAGGCAAATACGTTTCATACAAATCCCGCGGATTAATATTATTCAGATTCAATTGATGACGGCTCCATTCCGGTCCGCTATGTACTGCAAAATGTTTGGCACAAGCTAAAAGCTTTCTGTATTTCTCATCTTCAGGTCCCTGCAATCCTTTCACAACTGAAATACCCATCCGCGATGTGAGGTAAGGATCTTCACCATAGGTTTCCTGTCCTCTTCCCCATCTTGGATCTCGAAAGATATTAATGTTAGGTGTCCAAACTGAAAGACTGAGAAAGCGTCTGTTGTCTTGTCCTCTTTGCATTGCCTGGTTATATTTCGCTCTTGTTTCGTCAGAAACTGCATTGAAGATTTTATAAACCAGCGCATCATCAAACGAAGCCGCCATGCCAATTGGTTCGGGGAAAACAGTAACGCTGTCGTTGTTAGCAAGACCGTGTAATGCTTCGCTCCACCAATTGAATTTTTTTATTCCCAATCGCGGAATAGCAGGTGACTGATCCTGCATCAACAATGCTTTCTCTTCTAAAGTTAGCCGCGAGATTAAATCCTTTGCTCTTTCTTCGGAACTTAAGTTTGGATTTTGATAAGGCAATTGCTGCGCAAAAGAACAGATTGATGAAAACAGCAGTGCGAGAATAAATTTGAGCTTCATATTTTCAGGATTTCTGAATTGATTTTAATTAAGAAGTGGTGCTTTTATTCACTAATACCTAATTGCATTTATTTTCAATGGCCTATTGAAATTTTATCCAATCCACTTCAGTTTGATTGTTATCTTTTGATACCACAAATAAATTTTGAACTCCTGGTTGAAATTTTACCGGAGCTTTCACCATTTCCCAATCAACACTCTTCGGAATTTTTATTTCAGCAATCACAGGCCCATTAATGCTGTTTACATGTACTTGCAACAGGCCACTGGTTTCAGAAGTAATTCTTAGTAAAATATTTTTCAATGGTTTCTTACCAAAATCAACATTGCTGTATGCTATCCATGCATTTGCCTTGTTAAATATTGCCTTCCATCCTTTGAACCGATCCGCCGTATCAATAAAATCAATTGACACGCCTTCATCACTCTTTTCTCTGTACCGGTCAATTTGTATTTCATTTGTTGCTTTGGTTAAGCCAACACCTCTGAAAGTCGGAATTACTTTTCTGATTGTTCCATCATCATTGAAAAACAAACTATCTGCTCTTACCGATCTTGCTTTATCAAAATTTGGCGAGTAATCTCTATCGTGATAAAATAAGTACCATTGATTTTTAAATTGAATGACCGAGTGATGATTTGTCCAGCATCCGGTTGGAGATTCATCCATGATCACGCCTGTCATTTTAAATGGACCTAATGGATTATCGGACATGGAATATTCCAGTCGTTCAATTTTGTTTTCAACATGAGGGAAAGTGAGATAATAAATTCCATTGCGCTCAAACATGTAGGGGCCTTCTTTTAATCCTTTGGTTGGAAGATCTTTCAATATCACAGGATCAGAAGCCAATTCGATCATATTTTCTTTCAGCTTTGCTGCATAAATATTTCCTGCTGAATAATACAAATAAGCCTGTCCGTCTTTATCAATAAAAACATTCGGATCAATTCCATGCACGCCTTTGATGGGTGTTGCTTGCGGAACATAAGGACCTTCCGGCTTATCGGCGATAGCAACGCCAATGGCAAATCCCCTTCCATACGTAGCGGTATCTTTCGGAGATGTTGGAAAATAGAAATAGTATTTTCCATTTCTTTCAATGCAATCAGGCGCCCACATGCTGTAACTGTTCGGGCGAACCCAGGGCACTTTATTCTGCTGAACAATTACGCCGTGATCTGTCCAATCAATGAGATCAGAAGAAGAGAACACATGATAATCTTCCATACAAAACCAACCAACTCTGCCCTTTCCTTCCGTTGCCAATATATCATGTGAGGGAAAGAGATAAACCTTGTCTCCAAAAACCCGTGCAGATGGATCTGCTGAATACTGGTTGCGAACAATAGGGTTTTGTGCACAAACAATATTTACAATTGAAATCAGAACAAGCAATGAAGAAATGTATTGGCGCATAAACTCGTTGAATTTTTAAATCATCTAATCACGTTGTCTTTACACTAAATCTGTGAAGGCAACATCACCTCACGTTTTATTTAGTTTTATTACCTGCATATCCCAACAGCGAAAGCATTTTCACTCCATACCGTCTTCCTAATTCGCGATAGCCTGCTGCAGTAAAATGAAGATTGTCTCCTTTTTGCGGGCAGCCGGCTGAAGAAATAACGTATGCATTCGGAATCGTTTGTGGCAAAGTTGCAATAATCTGGTTCATGCTTGCGCAAGCGCCACCCTGATCAGCATTTACCGTTTCACCGGCAAGCAACGGAACTGAATTTGGTTTTAAATTCAAATCGTGAAGCAGGTTATCATAAACCAATTTCACTTTTTGTGGCCATGCTGAATCCCCGGTGTTGGATTCGCCCTGATGTAACAGAATACCTTTGATAACGCCGTCTTTCTGTGCAAGCTTCGCCATTTCTACAAGGCGTTGATAAGGATTACCGTCATATTCATTGATCATACCGATCATCCATTGTGGCGCCGTTGAAACATAGGATTGGTAATGATCTTTATCAAACAATTCTATTTTGCAACCGCCAACCGCAACATTAATCACGCCGACCCTTACATCCTTCGGCAGATTTTCAATTAAGGTCCTTCCAAAATAATCTGCGGGAGTAAGACCTGTTCTACACCTGCATAGTGGCGGCACAGCTGTGTACCATTTCCCTTTCTCCCTGCCTAAGTTTGGACAATCCACCGCTTCCATTACCCGGAAGCGAGAATCAACAATTGAATCCTGCGCTTCAATTTTTGCATTGCCTTCCATGTTCGATTGCCCGAAGCAAAGAAAAATATAAAATTTCCTGTCCTGTGAAAACGTGGTTGCACTTAAACAGAGCAATCCAATTAATGTAAATACAATACGTTTCATCTTTCGCTTTTAAAAAGGTTTTATTCAGTTCTGCTTGTGATCTTATCATTGATATGAAAGAAATCAAAGTCAGCATAACCACCAATATTCTTTGTTGCATAATTAAACAGTGCAAAACGGTATCCCATGAAATGCGGAAGTGTATAACTCATTTTCAATTGTGTGCCGATGGGCTTCCACTTCTTTCCATCTAAACTGTAAAAGAAATTAGCTACATCTTTTCTGTTGGTGAAATCACATTCGGCTTTGAAGAAAATTATTTTTGATTGAGCGGTATCGTTTCTGTTTCTACAGGACTTCCATTGCCTGCATTGATCATCACAATAATTTTTTTATTACCATCGGCACGAACACCAGCCAATCCATAATTTTTCTGAAGCAATGCTAATCCTGCAAAATCACCATCTTTCATACCTGAAACATCAAGCGAAATGGAACCTGTGCAAACAGGGCCAATGGTGCGTTGCGTCAATGAATTTCTGGCTGATAAAAAACTGGTATCTATTCTTCCGGTTGTTAAACGCAGATAGCCCTTTTTTGCCGTTACCGACCAAAGGCTGTTGTCAGGATTGTGATTCCACTGCCAAACCAATGGCAATGCACGGTCGATTTTTTTACGGGTGAATTCATCAGAAGCAACAATACCCGGAATTAATGATTGGTTTGCAGGAAGGTCAAGCGTTTCGGGAACTTTTCCATTCACGCCCAATACAGGCCAGCCATCTTCCCATTTCACAGGAACGAGATAAGGAATACGACCAACCGCACCGAAATCTCTAAACAAATACGCATACCATATTCCATCAGGTGTATCAATCAATCCACCTTGTGCAACACCTAAGTCCTGAAGCGCCACTCTGCCTTCCCAGGGACCCGTAAGTTTATCGGCTCTGTGAATAACAACGGTTCTCATGCCATCTCTCGGCCAGGTTATGTTGAACAGGTAATATTTCCCATTTACTTTAAATAGTTGCGAGCCTTCACCCAAACCACTAACGCCGGCACTTTCACTTGGCTCACTCGTGTTTTCAATAATTACCTGATTGATGCCACCTTTCTTGATGCCAGACAGGTCTTCATTCAATTCAACAAGCGTTAATTTCTTATTGCCGTAAATCATGTAGGCTTTTCCATCATCATCAAAAAACAAAGAATGATCATGCAAAGCAGGGCTGAAAGAAACTGCTTTCCATGGCCCCTTCTCAATGTTCTTTGTGGAATAGATATGTGTTTTCCCACTTGTAGCTGAAAACGTAGAAACATAGTAGGTTCCATTGTGGTAGCGCAAACTGCTGGCCCATGATCCTCTTCCATAGGTGTTCTTGCCGTTGGTAAGATTCATTTCATCATTACTAACCAAAGTATCGTAAGCATAATTTATCAATTGCCAGTTGACAAGGTCTTTTGATTTCATAATGGGCACACCGGGACTCATGTGCATGGTTGTACTGCTCATGTAATACGTATTGCCAACACGGATCATGGACATATCAGGAACATCTGCGTAGATGATTGGATTATGCGCCTGTTTCTCCTGCGCCATTGCTGCAATGCTTAAGACCTGGACAATAACCAGCGAAAGGCTTAGAAAAAAATTCTGAAATGTTCGCATAAAAAACATTTATTTAAACAGCACCTGAGCAAAGTTGTAAAGATTGTTTCTCCACACAGGCCAGGTATGTCCGCCGGGATATTCGCTGTACGTGTATTTGATTCCCATCTCATCAAACTTCGCCAACATGCTTTGACAATTTTTGTATGCAATATCTTCTTTGCCGCCTACGCCTATCCAAAGCGATTTCAAATTTTTGTTGATGGAAGATTCATTGGACCTGATGAAACTGTATTGATTATTGGCAGTTTTATCCATCATAGGCACTATCCACCCCGAACTGAAAACACCCAGTTGTGAGAACAGGTTCGTGTTATTAAAACCTGTATAAAGTGTATGCAAGCCGCCCATTGATAATCCGGCGAGTGCACGACTCTTTGCATCGGCTTGTGTGCGGTAATTTTTTTCAACAAAAGGAATGATCACCTGCTTCATTTCCCGCTCAAACATTCGTAAAGAACCTTCAATGGCATCACTGCTAAAACCACCGGCGCTAAGGTTTGCATCAGGCATTACAACCAACATAGGTTTTGCTTTTCCTTCCGCAATCAGGTTATCTAAAATTAAATCTGTTTTGCCCTGCATAGCCCAACCTCTTTCATCTTCACCGCCGCCGTGCAGAATATAAAGCACAGGATATTTTTCACTTGTGTTGGCATCATATCCTGGTGGAGTGTAGATGTAAAATTGGCGCCATGAATTGGTAACAGGTGAAAAATAACGTTTGCTGCGAATGTCTCCATGAGGCACATCTTTAACTGCATAATAACCTTCGCCCGGAAAAGGTATTTCAATACCACTTGCCTCCTTGCCCATGCCGTAAAATGTTTCGCTCGAAGGATCAGCAACTGCAACATCATCAATGAGCAAAGAATAATAATGGAACCCTTCACTTATAGGATCTGTTGTTAACATCCAGTAACCACCGGTGTCTTTCACCATATCATACTTCTTACCTAAATCAATTTGTATTTTTTGTGCACCGGGTGCTTTCATGCGAAATACCACGCGGCTATCCGGTAAAATTTGCGGATACTTTGAAGAACGGATATTGGTGGATGCAGGTGTACCTAAAACGGTGTATTTGGGAAACGATGAAACATCAACAGGCTTGAACAAAAATTGCGAGAACATGTACAAACTGTTCTTCCAAACTTTAAAATCGTGCACGCCGGGCATGATGTAATAAATATGAGGAACATTGTTTTTATAGAGATAATCATGTGTTCTCTTGCTGAATGTGATCAAACCATCAGCATCGCCGCAGGAAATCCAAAGCAGCTTTAATTTCTTTTTGGCCTCTTCGGGATTTGGGACTAATTGCTCCGGTGTTTTTGTATTAGGTGCAGATGAAAATCCACCTACCCACGCAAATTTGTCAAGATGGCCCAGGCCAAAATTTAATGATTGTCCCCCACCCATTGACAAACCTGCAATGGCACGGCTCTCACGATCCTTGATAACCGGAAATTTTTTTTCGATGTAAGGAATTAAGTCATTAAGCAAGTCGCCTTCAAAATCAGCAAATGCCTGCACTTTATCGGGAGCCATGATATTGCCGGTTGCCCGATCATCTTTCATGGCACGTCCATTGGGCATTACCACGATCATTGGTTCCACTTTGTTCTCTGCATAAAGATTATCGAGAATGACTTCCGGATGTCCGCCATTAAGCCATTCCTTTTCATCGCCACCAATGCCATGAAGAAGATAAAGCACCGGGTATTTTTTCTTTTTTGAATAACCAGGCGGTGTATAAATCAAAGCCCTTCTTGTTGTACCAACGGTTTTAGAAACATAACTGACTGTATCAATTTTTCCGCGAGGAATGTTTTCGCGAACAATATCATAACCTTGCGGTGCTTCTATAACCGTTGGCTGTGAATTAGCAGATAGACTGCAAATTGAAAAGACGAGAAGCGAAAAAAACAATTGTTTCATTTCGAAAATTTTTATGTGCAGATTAATTGGCTTTAGGTGTTATGACCTGGTATTTACCACT
>JAICTW010000589.1 GCA_025936195.1 Flavisolibacter sp. | reverse complement strand
TAAGCTGCTTTTGATATTCGGCTTGTGGCAGCTCCATTGATTGCAGTTGTTCAATTTTTAGCTTTTGATATTTGTAAGATGCCGTGCAAATAGGCTGCTCTGTAAACTCGGTATTAAACTCTAAATGTTTTTCGGTGCAGGGGCTTCCAGGCTTTCCGCTTTGAATGCGCTGCAGCTTTTCTTTTTCTGAAGAAGTTCCTTTAAGGTAATAAAACCTGACACCCAACGGAGAGTTATGGCTTAATACCACATCTTCCTTTTGGGCCTTGCACAATAATTTTAAAGTAGCATCGTCTACGGTGGTTGCTTCAGGAACTAACAGGAATGGCGTACCCCAGCCGGTGCTGTCCACACCATAATGCGAATGCAAAAACCGGTCTTCTTCTGCAGTGCCAATACCTCCCTGAACTGATATTTTAATATCCGGCGGAGCATCAGGTATTCTGGCGCCTTTCTTTATCAAAGCTGTCTTATACAAATCAAAAATGGTGTCCGTCAGCTCCTGCTTTTTAGCTTTAAATTCTTCCATGATAGGACCCAGCAAATAGCCTTCGGTAGCAAAGGCATGGCCGCCACAGTTAAGCCCCGACTCCACACGAAACCCGCTCACCCATATTCCTTTTTTGGCTAAGTATTTACTTTGTATCAATGCAGAACGGTAATCGCTTACTTTAATAATGATCTTCTTTTTAAAATCACCATTTTCATCTGCATCAAACTGATTACACTTTTCAAGATAATTGTACAACCGCGGGTTCATGCCTGCAGAAAAAATAATGGAGGAATTGGAAAGATCACTTTTAGCATAACCTCTCAACGCTGCCACCGCATCTGAACCATCTTCCAGCAACTCGCCTTGTTTTGAAAAATTATTACGGTCGGTTTTCGTCATGATGTTCACATCAATGCTTCCCGGACTAATTTGTGTTCTTAAATAAGCCTGGATGTTTTCTTTTTCTGTCTTTTCCTTTATGCTCAACATTTGTTGGTAAAGCTGCTTTAGCTTGTTATCCTCCGGCAGCATTTCAAAATATTTGACGATCTCCGAGCCTGCTTCAAACGCAGCATTCCGGAGCTTTTCTATTTGCGCCTGCACTATTTTATTTAGCAGGTTCAAATAATCGGTAATTCTTTTTGCCCTGTAATCGTTAACTTTTACTGTGATAGGATGATAGGTTTGGTTGATGGACGGATAATAATGGCTTCTCATCATTTCGATCAACCGGTCCTCCACAATAGAAACTACTGAAGCAATACCAAACCGGGCCACTTTTACAGGTGAATCAATAGTAAAGGCAAGGCCCATCACGGGAATATGGAAAGTATGCTGTGCTTTATAATTCATTCTTTATTTGTTAAACAATTTATCCAAACAGATAAGCCATTCCGTTATTTACAGGTTCGCACAAATCGGCCACTGTTTTTGTTTTGAAAATACGTTCAATAATATCTCTTGCTTCTTTGTATTCGTTGTGAATGGGACAAGGATGCGTAGCGGAACAACGGCTCAACCCCAATCCGCATCCTTTAAAAATATTTTTTCCGTCAATGGCTTCTACAATATTGATCAGCGGTTGTTCCTTTTGTTCTTCTGAAATATAAAATCCTCCTGCAGGTCCCTTCAGACTTTTGATCACATCCTGCCGCACCAGTGTTTGCAGCATTTTTCCAACCGTGTGTTCGCTGGCGCCAATATATTCTGCAACCTCTTTGAGACCGGTCTTCTCTCCTTTCTCATATTTAGTTGCCAGAAAGATCACGGCCTTTACGGCAGTTTTACACGTATAGCTTAACATGATTAATGATTTAAGAATTGTCGTCCTTGTTCCGAAATGCGTTCCTGGCTCCATGGCGGATCAAACACCAGTTCCACCTGAATAGTGTATTCGGGAAAAGCATGTTGCATGGCTTTTCCGGTATTGCTGCGAATGCTGTCACCCATAGGACAAAACTGGGTGGTCAGCGTCATGGAAACAAACGCGAGTTTATTGCCTTCATCAAAATCAATTTGATAAAGCAAACCGAGATCAACAATGTTCAATCCTATTTCCGGATCAATCACATGATGCAGAGCGGCCAGCGCCTGATCGCATTTTTCCTGATTGTTGGTTATTACTTCATTCATTTGATCAAAGGTTTATGCAGCAGCATTTTCAAAATATTGAAATTGTACAACACTGCTGTGATGAATAACAAAACGCTTGCTATCTGCAAAATGATGATAGTGTCCAATAAAATTCCTGCAATGAACAAACAAAAACCTGTGAGATAAGCAATGCCCATTTTATTGAACACCGAATTACTGAAAAGGTCTTTCGGGCTCGGCGTTTTTCCCAATCCCGCCTTGTTGTGATAGACCTTGTTCCATACAATAAAAGGAAGTGTTTTAAACGTCATTCCTAAAATAATAGCTGTAAGCCAGCCAAAGAAAATGGAAAAGCCATAAGCCAATACCAGTTTTGTATTGGCAAAAGAAAAGACAAGCAATACCATCAGCACCAATAAGAAAAGAACAGGAAGCAACATCATGGCTACGGACAATAAAGAAATTTTTACCTGTTCATCCACCTGCTTTCGGATGCGTTGCTTGTATGCGTGACGGCAATAATTGCCAAATAGGATCAATGCCAGCAACACAGCACCAACCGGAATGACGTACAGAAAGGAATCCACACCGGAAAAGAAAAGAATAATGAAACTTACCAAAGCGCTGTTCACCAAAAAATAAATCAGCCATAATTCCTTCCTGTTATCATATTTTGAAATCAGGAACATGGGAATTAATCGCGAACCTACTCCCAT